>DYRC01000118.1 GCA_020718925.1 Desulfonema limicola | reverse complement strand
GGACTACCGAGATTTTTTCAATCTTGGCAATCCCAAAATCCTGAAAATCCCGGTTCAGACAATTTCGGCAATCTGCTCATCCATACCGAATCGCTTCAATCGGATTGAGTTTTGCCGCTTGTCCCGCCGGATACAGCGTGGCTGAAAAGCATATTATCAGTGCTGAAATTGCTATCACTATCACATCCGCTGCCTGCAACAGCACCGGCAATGTGGTGATATAATATACATCTGCCGGAAGTTCGATAAACTTGTAGTGTTTAAGCAGCAGACAAAGCGTAATGCCCAGGATGACGCCCAAGCTTGTGCCGATGGTGCCGATTGCCATGCCTTTGAAGACAAAAATCTTCCGAACAGCCTTATCTGTTGCGCCCATTGCCTTTAAAATCGCAATATCGCGGGTTTTTTCCATGACCATCATAATCAGAGAACTGGCAATATTAAACGCCGCTACCAGAACAATCAGCGTCAGAATCACAAACATAGCGGTTTTTTCAAGTTTCAGTGCAGAGAAAAAATTATGGTTTTTCTGCATCCAATCCTTAGTCTGATAAGGCTTGCCCAAATCCGCAATGATTTTTTTGCCAATCTTATCCGCCGAGTAAATATCGGTCAGCCGGATTTCGATGCCGCTGATCGTATCGTCCATCTGCAACAGCTTCTGGGCTTCTTTCAGATGAATATACGCATAAGAGCCGTCATATTCATACATGCCTGCTTCAAAAAAACCGATTGCGCTGAATTTCTTCATCGTGGGCAGATGCCCCACCGGAGAAATCATCCCTCTGGGCGAAATCAGATACACGCCCTGACCTTCCGAAATCCCGGCGTTCATGCCCAGGTCTTTGCCCAGAATAACGCCCGGCGTATCGTGATGATTCAATTTTGCCAATGCCGCAGGACTGATGCTCCTGATAACTTTTCCTGCGGATTCGGGCTGAATCCCTCTCACCAATGCGCCATACAAGCCGCGTGAGGTTCGCAGCATGGTCTGGGTTTCGACAAACGGCGTAACTGCTTCAACACCTTCAATAGTTTTAAGATACTCTGATACGCGCCGATAATCGCTGAATCCGCCGCCCTGCCGCGTCAGGATAATATGAGATTCCACGCCTAATATTCGGGCTTTCAAATCTGATTCAAAGCCCGCCATCACCGAAATGACCACAATCAGCGCCATCACACCGACCGCAACGCCTGCTACTGAAAGAAGCGTAATCAGGGAAATGAAGGTCTGCCCCTGCTTGGCTCTGATGTAGCGGCTGCCGATAAAAAGTTCATAAGACATTTTTAAATCCAACTCTTTCCTGAAAATTTATTGCCACCCCTCCCCCGGACCCTCCCCTGAAAGGAGAGGGGAGACCCCACCCCCAACCCCTCCCCGAAACGGAGAGGAGAGTAGTGATGATGTCTCCTCCCCCTTCCCTTTCAGGGAAGGGGGGCGGGGGGTTAGGTAAAATACATGCTTTTTATAATCCGAAAAACGGTAAGTGTCCTTTTCCGATCAGCCAATACAACGCCATGCCTACAACCACCGTGCCGCCCAGCGATTTTGTCTTTAATGCAAATAAAAATGTAGGAATGCTGGCAAGCAATTCAGGCTTGAACGCCATAACTTTGGGTTCTCCGCCGACCACAAGCGCGGGTATCAGCAGCGCGCTTAAAATAGCCGCCGGAATCAGATCAAGCCATTCAATCAGCAGCTTGGGGATTTCCCGATTAGACAGAAAAAAGAGCGGAAACCAGCGCGGCAGAAATGTTACCAATCCCATGCCTGCCATCAATATCAGATAATCTTTCATGTCAGATACTTTCTGAAAATCAATCCTATTGTTGCCGCAATCACGGAAGCAAGAATGATATAGGAATTTCCGGGAATGAGCAAAGAGAAAATAACTGCCAAGATTCCGGCAATCATGGCGGTGATCACATACCTTCGTCCTCTGAACTGAAACACCAGAAGGCAGATAAACATGGCAATCAGCGCGTAGTCAATGCCGAAAGCTTTTTCAGGGATGAACTGCCCCCCGAATCCGCCGATAACCGTGCTGGCAAGCCATGCTGCATTTGCCATCTGATTTACCACCAGCGAACGATTCAGATTCCACTCTCCATCTCTGAGCCGTGCAAGATTGACCGCAAAGCTTTCATCCGTAACGCCATAAGCAAACAGCGACAGCTTTTTCCGGTCTTCTCCTTTGAAAAACACTGCCAAAGACGAACTCATCAGCAGATGCCGCAGATTGACCATAAAAGTTGTCAGAATAATGGCAATCGCAGACACTCCATCCGCCAGCATGGAGACAGCGATGAACTGAGAACTGCCCGCAAACACGAATACGGACATCATGCCGATCTGAAGCGGCGTCAACCCTGCTTTCCGCGCCAGCACCCCGAATGCAAGCCCGATAGGAATATACCCCAGACAAATCGGCCACGCGGCAGACGCGCCTATGGTTATATCATTGTTTTGCCGCAAGTTTATCTATCCCTGAAACAACTCTTTTCAATAATGCCTGAACTTCGGCAGATTCATTGCCCTGAATCGGGTATGTCGGCTGCACTTTGGCTTCACCGCAAATCACGATTAGCAGATTGCCGACGATTTTTGACTTTTCCGATGGCGTTAATTTAATATCTTTCGCCTCAAGCCGCAGGATGGCATCATGAACAATTTCCACCGCACCTTCGACAACCACCTTTCTTGCATCCACCAATGCCTGCGCCTGTTGGCGGACAAGCATTGCCTGTGCAATTTCAGGCGCATAACTCAGATCAGACAACTCGAATGAAACAATACTGATTCCGGCGTCTTTCACCTTTGATTGCAGCAGCGTAACCATCTCCCCGCCGATTTCTTTTGCTTCATTTTTCAAGCTATGCCCTGATGCGCTTTCATACGGATATTTTGAAGAAACCTGTTTCAGTACAGCCATTGCCTGTGTTTTCAAAAATTCCTGATATTTTTCCACACTCAACGCTGCTTTGATCGAATCGCTCACCTGATAGGTACATACACCCGCGATGACTATCGGATTGCCGTTTCCATCTGCAACAACGGTTCTGTGCAAATCGAATGTCTGCCGCTTGGTGCTGACAGAAATTACCGTTCTTCCCCATAATAATGAGAAATATAATCCCGGGTCCTTGATGACTTTTTTCAGCTCACCCCAGAATAAAAGAATTTTTTCTTCCTGGGGATGCACCACTACCCAGCTTCCCAAAAGCGTTATCGGTAAAAATAAAATCCCCAATATAAAAGATAGAATATCTTTCATTTCTTGTCTCCTTATCTCCTTAGCCCGAATATCTGTAAACTGTCGCACTGATCGGAATCAGCGGCACATTCAATCCGTTCAAAGTTTCGGAATGCCCGATAAAAATACAGCCGTGCCGGTTCAGATATTTGCACATGCGGTTTAATACTCTTTCCTGCGTGGGTCTGTCGAAATAAATCATCACATTTCTGAAAAAGACAATATCCACTTTTTCAGGCAGCCAAAATTCATTATCCATAAGATTGATGCGTTTGAATTTTACGACAGCCCTGAGCGGGGGCGCGACCCTTACCAGATTTTTATCTTTATTTCTGAGCAGATATTTCTTACGAAACGGCAGGGGAACCGGTTCCACCTTGTCATGTTCATATATTCCGTGCGCTGCGGTTTCCAAGACTCTGGTAGAAATATCTGTTCCGATAATCGAAAAGGAAAACCCTGTGTATCGTTCCGCAATATCGCTTAATACCATTGCCAGCGTATAAGGTTCTTCACCGGTGGAACAGCCCGCGCTCCAGACTCTGAGGTGTTTCGGCATATCCCTGTCAAATCGTTTCACAAATTCCGGCACGGTTGTCTGAGTCAGGTACTCGAAATGCTTAGGTTCTCTGAAAAAATCGGTCTTGTTGGTCGTTATCACGTCTATCATGTGATGCAGCTCGGTCTGCATTCCCTCCGCACTGAACACATATTTGTAATATTCCTCAAAATTGCCCATGCCCAGCTTACGCAGCCGTTTTCTCAGACGCGCCTGAAGCATGGTCTTTTTGATTTCCGGCATCTTGATGCCCAGTTCAGTCTGAATATACGCGCTGAACCGGGAAAAAATTTTGTCTGACATTTCATCAGGAAAAGGATATGCAAGCGATTCATCTGCCATGACAACTTCCATCCTGATTTTTATTTTCAGCGAGCTGGGTAAGCTTAGGGACATCTAAAATCAGCGCGACAGTACCATCCCCCAGAATCGTCGCGCCGGAAATATATTCGGCATCCCGATAAACTTTGTTCATACTCTTGATAACGGTCTGGTGCTGCCCTTCGACCCGATCCACGCCCAATCCCACTTTGGTATTTTGGGATTCCGCAACCACGACCTGCTCAATATCCGGCGCATCGCCTTCAATCATAAACAACTGCCTCAGATTCAGATAAGGCACTGCCCTGCCTCTGAAATTCATAATGCTTCTGGAACGAACCATCGCTAAGTCCTTGCCTCTGAGTTCCACGCACTCTTCCACCACCGGCAGCGGCAGTACAAAACAACTGTCCGCAATCCGAATCAGCAATCCGTCTATAATGGCAAGTGTCAGCGGCAGCCTGAGCGTGATACAGGTTCGCTTTCCTTTTTCGCTTTCAATCTCCACACTTCCTCTCAGCGACTCAATCGCCCGCCTGACCACATCCATGCCCACGCCGCGCCCCGATACCTCTGTAATTCTTTCAGAGGTTGTGAGACCGGGCGAAAAAATCAGCGAAAAGATTTCCTGCTCCGATAATCTGGCATCCGGTAAAATCAATCCTCGTTCAACAGATTTGGTGCGGATAGCCGAGGCGTCCAGCCCTGCGCCGTCATCGCAGATACGGATCAGCACATTCACGCCTGAATGAAATGCAGACAGACTGATAATACCTTCTCCGGCTTTTCCCAGCAATTCCCGGACACGCGGCTTTTCAATACCGTGATCTATGGCATTTCGGATAATATGCACCATCGGATCATGAAGCTTTTCAATCAGTGTTTTATCTAATTCGGTTTCGCCGCCGTCAGTAACCAGAATAACTTCCTTGCCCAGTTCCGCAGACAAATCGCGCACCAATCTTCTGAAATTACCGAAGGTGGTCTCAATCGGCACCATGCGGATATTCATTGTATTATCCCTAAGAGATACGGTTAGCCGCTCGACTTCTTCGGAAATAGATAACAGTTCGGCATCTTTTGCCATAGACGCTTTGCGACTGAGCCGCGCCTGAACCGTTACCAATTCTCCGACCAGATTGACCAAACTATCCAATTTTGCCGCAGGCACCCGGATGCTTGATGTCGGATCGGATTTCGGGCGCTTTTCCGAAGAAGACTCGCTGACGTTTGCGCCTCTGAGTGTCTGTTTTCCATTCTCATTCGGGAGCGGGGCGGGCTGGGGGGCGGAAATATCATCAGATTCCGAAACCTGTGTATCATCTTTACCTGCCGCTTCAATCCTAAGTTCGCTTTTATCTTCCACAAAAATAAACACATCCCGGACAGCGTTGACAGAATGGGATGTTCTGATGGTAATTTCCCACGCAAGATAACATGTTTCAGGATCAATATCGCCAAGCATGGGAATCGCGTAGGTCAACGCTTTGACACGGCATTCTCCGAGTCCTCTGAGTTCCCTGATTAAAAAAAGCGGATTTGTGCCGGTATGAAATATCTCAGGCGCAGGACGGAAAAATAAGTTAAAAGTGAGAAGTGAGAAGTGAGAAGTGAGAAGTTGATTCACTTTGCACTTTGCACTTTCCACTTCCTTTCTCTGTCCTTCTGAAATCAATTTACATATTTCAGCGATAATCTGCTGAGATTTCAAATTATCCGCGCCTTCTTTCCCTTCGGAGGCGTCCAGCATGGCTCTGATCTGATCGCGTGCGGCTAATCCTAAATTAATCAACTCTTTGCTGGCGACTATTTTTCCATCCCGCACCAAATCAAACGCGGTTTCGATTTCATGTGTAAAGCTTGCAATATCATCAAATCCGAACATCGCGCCGGATCCTTTGATGGTATGCAATGCCCGGAATACCCGCCCGATCACGCCGGCATCCTCCGGGATTTCTTCCAATTCCAGCAACGCGCCTTCCAACTCGGAAAGAAGCTCATAAGCCTCTTCTTTATAGACTGTTCGCGGATTCATAGTTCTTCACTCTTTATCGGCTCTACGGGTTCGGCAATCACCAATTCTTCGCTGGTGAACACCCGGTCAATATCCAGAATAATGATAAATTGTCCGTCATGCTTGCCGATGCCCCGGATAAATTCCGTGCGCCAGCGCATTCCGATTTTAGGCGGCGGCTCAATCTGAGATAAATCCAATTCCATCACCTCATGTACCGAATCAGCCAACGCGCCGATAATGGTATTTTCGCCGTCCAAAAACAAATCCATGACAATAATCCGGGTGTCCATTGAATTTTCGGTTTTGGATAAGCCGAATTTCAGGCGCAGATCCACGACCGGCACGATGCTGCCGCGCACATTGATAACGCCCCGCATAAATTCCGGTGAGCGCGGAACTTTGGTGATGGTAATCAGGTCAAGAACTTCTCTGACCTGAGATACATCCAGTGCAAAAACTTCATCGCCTACTCTGAAGGTAAGATACTGGGATATTTTGTTAATACTTGTATCAGCCATAACGCTGCCTCCGTTTTTTGAATATTGTTCAATTGATCTTTTCAAAAAAAACAGTATATCATAAATAGCATGATTGAAAAAGTATTTGAACAAAATTCAGACTTATCGAATCGGCATAATATTTGCATAAGATTTTGCATAATACCAAATCGCTTTCAAACTCACCTAACCCCCCGGCCCCCTTCCCTGAAAGGGAAGGGGGAGACATCATCGGTACTCCCCTCTCCTTTCAGGGGAGGGGTCGGGGGAGGGGTGCTTTGATAGCGAATCGGCATAAGATATTGACCGATGATAGAATTAGGTGTCAATATTCAAAAAAAACAGGGAGTATTTTTGAACATGAAGCGTTTTATTGCGGTGATAATCACCTTTTTTTCCTTATATCTGCCTATTTTTGCCCAAAACGGATCGCAGCCCGAAGAAAAGCCTGTCGAAATATCCGAGCAGTCGGTTAAAACAGATCAGACGCTCAATACGATTAAGGAGGTTGCCGCCAGTATTCAGAATATTTCCGAGCAGATCGGAATCAAAAAAAAAGAGTTGCGCGAATTCGTCGGGACCCAGGAGCAGAAGGATAAAATCAGAGCTGAAATCAATACGCTCAATGAACAGAAAGCGATTCACGAAAAAAGTCTGGAGCGCATCTCGACCGGAATTGATTTGGAACTTTTTGAAGCCAAACCGCAAAAAGATTTCAAATGGCAGGAAGAACTTCATGATCTGCTGGGACCTGTGATCGAAGAACTCAAAAGAATGACGGATAAGCCGCGTCAGATTGAAAAGCTTAACAGCGAATATGTGTTTTATGAAAACCGCCTTGCAATTGCCAGAAAGGCGCATGAAAATGTGAAGAAACTGATTCCGGAAGTCGAAGACAAAAAAATCATAAAATATCTGACTGATATTGAAAAAATATGGAAAAACAAAAATCAGGAACTTGATAATCAGTTGAAAGTCATCAATCTTCAGCGTTCTGAAAAGATCAGAGAAAAAAAGTCGCTGTTAGAAGAGACCCAGAATCTGATGCGCCTGTTTTTCAAGAGCCGAAGTCAGAATCTGCTGCTGTCGCTGCTGGCATTTTTGTGCGTGTTGTTTGTGCTTCAGATGCTCTATCGTCTGATTTCAAAATTATTACCGAATCATATTGAAAAAAAATATCCGTTTTATGTCCGTCTGGGGCATCTTCTGTATCGGTTTATGATGGTGATGGGCGCTGCCTGCGCGATGCTGATTATGTTGTATGCTACCGGCGATTGGGTGCTGCTCAGTGTTGCCATTGTGTTTATTTTCGGCATTGTATGGACAGCCAGACAGGGATTTACAAAATTTTTCGAGCAGATCAAATTGCTGCTAAATCTCGGAGCAGTCAGAGAAAACGAGCGCGTGGTATATAAGGGCATTCCGTGGAAAGTGGTTTCAATCAATTTTTACAGCCACTTTGAAAACCCGGAATTGAAAGTCGGAAGAATACGCCTGGCATTGGAACAGTTGATCGGACTCAGTTCGCGTCCGTATGACCATGATGAACCCTGGTTTCCCTGCCGGGTCGGCGATTGGCTGTTGATGAATGATGGAACTTACGGACGGGTAATTATGCAGACGCCGGAAATCGTTCAGTTGGTGCTTCTGGGCGGAAGTCATAAAACCTATCTGACCGAAGAATTTTTAAAACTCGGCGCGGTCAATATGTCCACCAATTTCAGAGTCAGCGTTATTTTCGGGCTTGACTATGCCCACCAGATATATATCACCCGGCATATTCCGGACAGACTCAGGGAAATGCTGCTTAAACAACTCATTGCAGAAGGTTATGGCAATTATATTTTAAATCTGAGGGTTGAATTCAGAGAAGCGGCAGCGTCATCCTTAAATCTTGAAATCTTAGCTGATTTTTCAGGAAAACTGGCTCAGCATTACAAAAAAATCACCAGAGCCTTGCAGCGAATCTGTGTGGATGCCTGCAACCGCTACGGATGGATAATTCCTTTCCAGCAGCTTACGATTCATCAAACAGATAAACAGGCAAAATTACCTGACAGTTATCGGGAAACTATCAGCATTGCGCCGTCTTCTCCGCTTCCGGATTATCAGCAGACAGTGGTTCTCCGATCCGAGAATCAGGCTTCGGCAACACAGACCATCACTGCCCAAAGCATGCCTGAAGAATTGCCGCTTGTTCCTCGGACAGAAGCTTCAGGTGAGCTTGCGGATTATGCGGCAACAGAGGTTGAAACAGAATTTTATCAGAAATGGGTCAGAAAACATCAGGGTGATAAGTATGAATTTTGCGAAAGATTGTTTTCCGGCGGAATGGGCGCGATTTTCAAAGTGCTGGAGCGGGATTTACAGCGGATATCTGCGATGAAAGTCCTGCTGCCCGGACTCAAAGATCATCCGGACACCCTGAATAATTTTATCACCGAAGCCAAAATCACCGGTTTTCTCGAACATCCCAATATTGTGCCGGTACATGAATTGGGATTGCTGCCGCAGGCTGGCATCTTTTTTACCATGAAACTTGCCAAGGGACAGACCCTGAATGCCATTCTGTCTGAACTTAACGATGGAAATCCTGAATATCGTAAAAAATACAATGCGTATCATCTGCTTAATATTTTCCGAAAAGTCTGCGATGCGGTATCGTATGCCCATTCTATCAATATTGTTCATCAGGACATCAAGCCGCATAATATTATGGTCGGAAAATACGGCGAAGTTTTTCTGATGGATTGGGGAATTGCCAAATATGTCGGCGATGTGGAGCAGGAACCTGATTCAGTGGCAAAAGAGTTTCTCAAAGATATTCTGAGTTTTTCAAAAGAAAAAAAGAGCTTTCATATCAAAGGCTCTCCCGCGTATATGTCGCCGGAGCAGGTCAGCGGAGACCCGCAGCAGATAGATAAAGCCAGCGATATTTTCCTTTTGGGCGCAACCCTGTATCATATTTTTACACTTGTGCCGCCATATCAGGGAGATGATATTCAGGATATTCTTCTCAAAGCCAAAAATGCAGAGCTTATTCCGCCGGAAATCAGAAATCCGGCGGCTCAGGTTCCTTCTGAAATGTCCGGAATCATTATGAAAGCTATGGCATCCTATAAACATGAACGATATAACTCTGTTGAAGAGATGGTGAAAGATATTGATGATTTTATTGCGGGAAAATGGTCTCCGCAGGAAAAGAAGTTTTTTGCCGCAGGCGAGACCATCATGCGGGAAGGTGAAATCGGGGAAGAAGCGTATGTGATTGTGAAAGGCAGCGTTGTGATTTATCGGGAATCCGGCGGACACAGGGTGATTCTGAACACTGCCAAAGAAGGCGATATTATCGGAGAAATTGCCCTGATTATCAAAGCCCCGCGTTCTGCAAGCGTGGAAGCAGCGGAAGATACGGAAGTCGCGGTATTCACTGCCCGCCTTATTTCGTATAATATCAGACGGCTTCCGCCCTATATGGAAAAAATCGTATCTGCCATGACAGAACGGCTTTTAGCGGCAAATGCCAATATTCATCCGCATCTGACAACAGACTGCACAGATGTTGTTTTAAAGCAGTTGCGGCTGATTTTGAAAGATAAAGCCGGAGATATGGAAAGTCAGGTTACGTTCAAAGACGTGGCTGCTGAAATATCCGGTGATTTGGGTATTCCTGAAGAGAAAGTCTGCGAGGTTCTGTCTATGGCAACGGATCGCAATCTGATTATCCACGAAGACGATGACAGTCTTGAAATTCCCGATACAGAAGCCTTGCAGGCTTTTTCGCACCCCTCCCCCGCCCCCTCCCCTGAAAGGAGAGGGGAGTACTGATGACGTCTCCCCCTTCCCTTTCAGGGAAGGGGGCCGGGGGGTTAGGTGTAACTTTCAAAGAGCTTCACATAAGGCTTGATTATAACGACAACTACGGCTAAAATCAGATAAAAAATTATCAAGGAAAATATCTATGTCCGTATCATATTCGGTGATTATACCTGCGTTCAATGAACAGGAATGGCTTTCTGAAACGCTGGAAGCCTTACAACACGCTATGCGCGGGATTGCCATGCCCGGAGAAATCATCGTGGCAGATAACAATTCTTCCGATAAAACGCCTGAAATTGCTATTCAATATGGCGCAAACGTGGTATTTGAACCCATTAATCAGATTTCACGCGCAAGAAATACAGGCGCAAGAGCCGCAACAGGCAAATATCTGATTTTTTTGGATGCAGATACGCCGATTTCTCCGATGCTGCTGAAAACCGCGCTGGAGATTCTTGAAAGCGGCTCATGCTGCGGCGGAGGCGGCAGAGTTGCTTTTGAAGACGGGACTCCGCGTTTTGTCAGATTAGGCGCGGATATTTGGAATATACTTTCCGTCAGATTCGGTATGGCTGCGGGATGTTTTGTGTATTGTTTGAAAGAAGGTTATGACGCAATTGGCGGATTTGACGAAAAACTTTACGCCAGCGAAGAAATCTGGTTTTCAAAACGATTGCAGGCATGGGGAAAGCCGCGCGGCATGAAATTCAGGATTATCAGCGATCCGCCGTTGATAACATCAGGGCGTAAATCAGAGTGGTTTTCACCGCTGCAAATGCTCGGTATGCTGGTGATATTCTGCTTTTTTCCATTTGCAATGCGGTTTCGTTCTTTGTGTGATTTGTGGTATAAGAGACCGAAAGTATGATGATTAT
>DYRC01000117.1 GCA_020718925.1 Desulfonema limicola | reverse complement strand
GGTAAAAGCGGTAATTAAAAATCTCGGCATTCAGGGGCGTGTGCATGACGGCGTTAAGGGGCTTGCCAATATCGAAGTCAGTATTTTTTCACAGAAAAAGAATTTTTCCGCAAAACTGACAACTGATGCTGATGGAAATTATTCGGTGACGGGTTTGGGGATGTCGGATGATTATCAGGTTTCGATATATTCGGATCAGCTTAAAACATCGGTTTTCTATGCCATTCCGGCTGGAGAGAAGCCCGGCGTTTATATCCCGATTGAAAGCGCGTTTTCAGCAGACGGGGCAACATTGATAACTCCGACTGAGCCGCCGATTAAAAATATTGATATTGTTGTAAAACCTGTCGCAGATGCAACGATTCAGGGGCATGTGTATGCAGCAGATGGAAAGCCGATAGCGGATGTATGGGTGAACGCATGGTCTGATGCGCTGATTATCGGAAGCGGCGCGTACACTGACGATACCGGATATTACATCATTTACGGGCTTAAAGTAGTATCGGCTGCAGACGCCGCAACCAAAGGCTATATCGTTGATGCGATGCCTCCGAGCGATAATTCACAAACTTATCCCTCAAAAGTTGCCACAGGGGTTAGCGGGATTGATTTTCATCTCAAAGCCGGTTTTTCGATTTCCGGTAATGTGAAAGATATGAATCAGAAACCTGTCTCCGGCGCAAAGGTGTATGCGGCATCAAAGACATCTTCTGCCCAGAAAAACGGAACGGTGTTTACGGACAGCGATGGATATTACACGATTTCAGGACTTGATCCGGCTTCGGATTATATTGTGTCCGCATCTGATCCGAATTACGCGCTTCAGTATTATAATAAGACATCGGAACTGAGCAAAGCCGCGCCTGTTGATCTCATGCTTTCGGATGTTCAGGACATTGATTTTGTTCTGGATAAAGGATTGGTGATTCGGGGAGCCGTATCTGTCGGCACAACACCTGCGCCTGCGGGGATTACGGTCAATGCCCAATCCGCATCGCTTCCCAAATTCGGCAATGCCAAGACAGATGCTCAGGGGAAATATGAAATCATCGGGCTGGATCAGAATATCACGGATTATATTATCTCGGTTCGTCAGACGGGCTATGTGCCGGCATATTATGCGTCTTCGGGAACCGTTCTCAGCAGAGAGCAGGCGGATAAGGTTGCGCCGACCGCTTATTCTCAAGCACCTGAACGTAATATTGTCCTGACGACCGGCTTTAAAATCAGCGGTCTGATAACATTCAACGGTCAGGGATTGAGCGGCATAACCGCAGAAACAATTTCTCCGACCACCGGAGAACGGTCAACATTCATATCCGCATCCGGCAGTTATTCGCTTTCAGGACTTATGCCGGGCAGTTATGATGTGATTTTCCGTTCAACAGATTATGAGGATCTGCATAAAACCGTTGTTATTGCGGATAAAGACATTGCTCTTAATGTTTCTCTGACCGCAAAAGCGCTTCGCACCGTCAGCGGAACGGTTTCAGGATTGCCGGTTAGTAAAACCGTTATGATCAGCGCGTGGTCAGCTTCGGAAAATAAACGAAGTTCTGTATTTGTCGAAGGAACAGGCGGGGCGGTAACGTATTCCATCACAGACTTAACGCCGTTATCGGATTATATTGTTGAAATGAGTTCTGATGATTATCCGTATCAGGCGTTTAAAAACAAACTGCGTCCTGATGAAGCAGACTGGGTTGATCTATCCGAAAGCAGTGCGGACGGAATTGATTTTACAGTTCCTTCACAACTTGCCACAATTTCAGGAAGCATAACCTTTCCGAGCGATGTTGTTGTCGGAGATACGGCACAGATAACCGTATATTCACCATCCCGGAATATTACTCTGAGTACGCAGGTTCAGACAAGCGGCTCGCAGATCGTGTCTTATACGATTACGAAACTTATTCCGGCGTCCGATTATATTGTTTATATCAGTTCGCCCAAATATCTTGACCATTACTATAACGGGACAGATGACGGAACCCTGTCTGAATCAGAAGCAACCCGTTATGATCTGAGCAAAACGCTGACTGCGGTGGTGAATTTCAAACTGTCTGCGGGCAGAAGTCTTTCCGGCAAAGTTCTTGATCCGAACCAAAAGCCCAAAGCCGGACTGACCGTAGAATTATGGTCAGAAACA
Organism: Desulfonema limicola; assembly: GCA_020718925.1. Classification (GTDB taxonomy): domain Bacteria; phylum Desulfobacterota; class Desulfobacteria; order Desulfobacterales; family DYRC01; genus DYRC01. The sequence goes on along the minus strand of DYRC01000117.1, from coordinate 9,350 downwards.
GTCGGTGCTTATGAAAGCGGAGTAACTTCAGCCGATGGCAGTTATCTTATCAAAGGCATTCATTCTGCGCCTGATTATGCGGTTTATGTGACTGATCCGGCATTCGGCGTATTTTACTATTATAAACCGTCTGAAAGCGTCAGAAATCAGTTGTTCGCATCATCTGTCAGCACAATGGACGGCAATGTATCCGGCATTGACATTATCGTATTCCCGACCGAAACCATCAGCGGGAGGATAACATCGCCCAAAGGACTGCCGCTGGAATTTATGTGGGTTGAGGCACGATCAGAATTGCAGCAATCCGGCGCAGGCGCGTTCACGGATGAAAACGGGGATTATCAACTGACCGGGCTTTCAAAAGGTTCTGATTATACGGTGATTGCCCGTCCTGACTGGTATTATCCGCCGGTGGAAAAACAGCATATTGCTACAAACACCACAGGACTTGATTTCACGCTTGATCCGGATCAGGGCAGCACGATGAGCGGTACGGTTAAAAACAGCAGCGGACAGATTGTTCCTAAAGTAACCATAGAACTCTGGTCAGAGTCTATAGGTATTAATGGCGAAATATGGGCAGTATCAGATAACAGCGGAAAATATCAACTGAAAGGACTTCCGCAGGCAAATGATTACAAACTGATGATCTCGCCGGATAAGGATACGCCTTACAGCTTTTCCATTGTGGAAAATGTTTCTCTGCCCATGTCCGGTAATGCCATAGACATAACCGTTGTTGAGGGAAGCCGGATTAGCGGGCGGGTTACGGATAAAGACACCGGCGCCGGGATTACCGATGCGGATGTTACAGCGCTTGCGTCCGGAAAATTTTTCAAGCACCTGACCGAAACCGGGTATAACGGGGAATTTGTGATTCCGAATGTGCCTGTGTCATCAAGCGGATATAACATAACGGTTATCAAATCAGGCTATATCGGACAGACCTTGACAGCCTCTTCGGATGAGACGATTAATTTTGTATTGGAAAAAATCGGAGCCATCACAGGAATTGTCAGAGACCGTAAGACCGGCAAGCCTTTGTCCGGCATCACGGTGGAAGCCGCTTCAATATCCATGTCTGAAACGGATTATTACAGCGCAAGTGCGATTACAAGCGAGGATGGGCAATATCTTATCAACGGGCTGAAGAGCAGCGATTCTCAGAACGCCGTGCTGAATGATTATACGGTTACAGTGCTTGCGCCCGGATACCCGTCTCAGAGCGTGGGGGCGAAAAAACTCGGTGAGACGGTTGATTTTTATCTGAGCAAAGGCGTAGAAAACACCATCAGCGGAACGATTGCGGATGCTGACGGGACTGTTCCTTCGGGCATTGAATTTGTTGCGGAAGCGTTTGAACAGAGCGGCAGATTTGTCAGTTCAGCATCCGCCGATAATACCGGAAAATTCGACATCAGCACACTGGTTCCGGAAAAGCAGTACTATATCAAAGTTACGGCTTATGCGGGCAAAGAGCCGACCGTCAGCCAGTGGGCGGACAGCAGCAATGTCGGCGTTGATAATCCGGTTACAGATGATCCGCCTTCAGGGGCAAAGCTGTGTCATACAAATACCGTAGTAAATTTCAAATTCAGCAAGCCGGTAAAAACATCTTCTGTGCCGCCAAGCCACAGCAAGCCTGCGCCGGTTCAGAATGTGAAGTCATTCACTCACATTATCGGAAAAGTGAAAAATACAGCGCTCAGGGGGTCGGCAGGACCGGACTATATTCCGCCGTCAAATAATCCTCATCCATCGCTGACATATACTCTGCCGCCGGGTACCAAATGTTATGTGTCATACAACACTGACCCTGGTTATACGATTGACAAGCGCAACGCGCCTGAATCTCCGCCGGCAGGTTCGCCTCAGTCCACCGGCAATAATATGAGCGGGGACGGAAAAATTGTTTATGCTCATATCGCAGTTGTGGATGAGCGCGGAAGAATCGGGGAAACGATTACGGTTGCGATCAAAATTGACAATGTTGCGCCGACAAACGGCGTTGCAAAGGCTCCCGCCAGTTCTTCCGGCGACACGGTAAGCCTGAAATTAGGCGCAAGCGGTCCCGGTGTGAAAGATATGAGTATCAGCAATACGGGCTACGGCAAAAATGCAGATTGGGAAACCCGCGTCAAGGACAAAGACTGGAAACTGAGCGAAGGAGACGGTAAAAAAGATGTGTATGTGCAGTACAGAGATGATGCGAAAAATGTGGCGAATTACAAGATCACCGTTGATAAAAGCACACCTAAACCGCCGCCAAAACCCGGTACGCCCGGAACCGGAGATAGCAAAGGTGTTTACATTGAAAATCAGAAGTTTGTCGTGGATATTAATGCGCCGAATGGAACGGTAATCGGTACGGTTATTGCTTATGCCTCATCTGAAGAGATTGTTTTCACGATTTTATCCGGCAATACCGGTAATGTTTTTTCGATAGATTTGTATACCGGAAAAATAAAGATTGCCAACAGCAGCCTGCTGATCAAAAACGGCACGAAGAATTATGAGATGCCGGTTCAGGTGTCAGACGGCAAAAATACTAAGATTGCAACCATTACGGTTCAGGTGGTGGATAAGAGTAAAGACAAGCTGATCGTTGCGGATCAGAGCTTTTCAACCGATAAAAGTTTTGAATCAGGCACTTATGTCGGTACAGTAACAGCGGTTGCAGCAGACAGCACGGCAGTACTGAGTTATCACATCATCTCCGGCAATGATGATGAGATATTTGCTATCAATACCAAAACCGGTGATATTGTGATTGCGGATGCTGCAAAGCTTTCTGTAAAGCAATATGTATTGACGGTTGAAGTCTCTGACGGCAAAAACAAAGCCAGCGGAAAGATCACCATTGATGTTACGGGCGATCAGGTTTTTGTCAGCGATAAGAATTTTTCTGTTGAGGAGAATGCCGCTATCGGAACGGTTTTAGGCACGGTTACCGCAAGCTCCGGTAATCCTCAAGCGGTGTTCAGTTATGGCATTGTCTCAGGCAACACGGACAGCGTGTTTGCGATTGACAGCGCTAGCGGAGCGATTTCGCTTATCGGGACGTTGAATTACGACAAAGCATCTTCCTACACGCTGGGGATTGAAGTTTCCGATGGCAAAAACAAGGGAACCGCGAATGTGAAAATTTCTGTCAATCCGGTCAGCAAGGAAACCCTGAAAGGCACTTGGACATGGATAAATCCGGATATTCCGGGCGCGTCTTCAGCATGGTTCAAAAATATCACGGGGATTTCTCAGTCTGAGATGATTGCAGTGGGCGGACGGTTTGACTATGATGCCTCGCGGTATCAGAATCTCATTTATCATTACTCGGATGGGATCTGGTCTGAAAAGCAGAGTAATTCATCTGAATGGCTGTATGATATATGGGGAAGATCAGCTTCGGATATTTTTGCCGTAGGCTGGGCAGGAACAATTCTGCACTATGACGGGACCCGGTGGGCACCGATGCAATCTCCGACAACCGAAAATCTGTATGCGGTAAGCGGAGATGCTTTGACGGTTATAGCAGTGGGCGAAAAAGGAACGGCTCTTATTTATGACGGCTCATCGTGGCAGATATCTGAAACAGATACGACTGCGACATTATACGGCATATCGGGTGAAAACGGAAGTTTCATAGCAGCAGGCTCCGGCGGCACAATCCTGAAATACGAAGGAAATACTTGGACTTATCAGGACAGCGCGACTTCGGCAAATCTTTATTCTGTCTGGGGAAGATCAACTTCGGATATTTATGCAGCCGGAGATGGCGGAACGATTCTGCATTATGACGGTGCGGCATGGACAGCGCAGAGAAGCGGCGGAACTGAGAAATTCCGAAGTATCACAGGTTTCGGTAAGTATGTATTTGCGGCGGGTGAGAACGGCGTTGTGTTTTACTCTTCCGGCAGAGGATGGTCTCAGATTCCCACAGGAACTAACCGGAATTTCATGGGAATATGGGCAGATGACCGTTCCGTGTCTGTTGTCGGCGATAACGGCGCGATTCTGAGATTTTCAATAATGGAATGAACAGGTGGTGAATATCATGGAATCTTTGCAATCATTACATCGGATGCCTGACAGGTATCAGGGCAGCAATATTTTTACCGAAAGAGACATTTCGGAACACGGGCGTTATGTCTCCGAAGAGGAATATTGGGAAAAATATTATCATCATCCTGATTTCAGCTATGAGTGGAACAACGGGTATCTGGAGGAAAAACCCATGACGGATTTCAAAGGTTCCGAAGTGTATCAGTGGTTTCTTGTTCTGCTGCGTCAGTTTCTTAAAGAATTTCCGATTGCGAAAATGATAGGGCTTGAATTCGGTTTCCGGCTGGCATTATCCCGGAAAAGAAAATCTGTCCGCAAGCCCGATCTTGCCATCGTGCTGAATGACAATCCGGTGATGCTGCATCCTGACGATCAGAGCTACAAAGGCACGTTCGATATCTGCATCGAATCCCTGTCTTATTCAAAACCCAAAGAAATCAGGCGGGATACGGTTGAGAAGAAGAAAGAATACGAAAGCGTCAGCGTCAGAGAATACTATATTCTTGATGCGAGAATGAAAAAGACAGCGTTTTACAGGTTGGATGAAAAAGGTAAGTATCGGGAAATCTGCCTTACGGACGGCGATGTTATCTGTTCGGAAGTCCTGCCGGGATTCCGATTCAGGATTTCCGATCTGTATCGCCAGCCTTCGCTTGAGGAAATGACAGATGATGATCTGTACAACAGCTTTATTCTGCCATTTCATCAGAAAGTAAAACAAAAAGCAGAACTGGCTGAACAATTGGCAGCATCGGAATGGCAAAGAGCGGAAGCTGCTGAACAATTGGCAGCATCAGAGCGGCAGAGAGCAGAACAAGCTGAAATGAAAGCCGCCCGTCTTGAGCAGAAACTCAGAGAACTCGGAATTTCTCTTGAATAAAAAGGAGAGCAAGTAATGAAAGATAAAATATGGCAAGTATTTATGATGATGTTGCTGATTCTGTCCGTTGTATTCATAGCAGATTGTTCTGCTCATGCGGAACTGGTACTTGACGGCACAATGGGAACAGCAGGCGCGTTGAAAGGTCCTGCTTATAATATTCCATCTGAATATGGTCAGAAAGCAGGCGCAAATCTGTTTCACAGCTTTCAGACATTCAATATCAATGCCAAAGAAAGCGCGACATTCAGCGGTCCTTCATCCATTCAGAATGTGATCAGCCGCGTAACCGGCGGAAGCCTTTCGCGGATTGACGGAAAACTGAGCTGCACGATTCCGAATGCCGATCTGTATTTTCTGAATCCGGCAGGCGTCATCTTCGGCGCTGATGCGTCTTTGGATATCAGCGGGTCTTTTCATACCAGCACCGCAAATTATCTGCGTTTGGGCGACCATGAGCGGTATTATGCCAAGCCTCTGGCAGGTGAAGTCCTCTCATCCTCAGCACCTGCAGCTTTCGGTTTTCTGACAGATTCTCCGGCGCCGATAAAAGTAGAAGGAAAAGGCAAGGTGGATCAGCCTGTCAATACCGGCTTGAGCGTTTCCGAAGGCAACCACCTATCGCTGATAGGCGGAGACATTGACATAAACGGCAGCTCTTATTTTTCCGATCTCAAAGGAAAAGATATTCCGGCTGGGTCTCTGAGTGCGCCGGGCGGTCAGATCAATCTGGTCAGCGCGGCGTCTCGCGGCGAAGCGGTGATGATGGCATCCGCGCCGGACATATCTTCGTTTCAGAAAATGGGAACAATCAGAATGTCCGATCTTGCCCAGATCGAAGTATCCACATTTTCAGGAATCGGAAAAATGTCAACGGCTGACGTCAACGCGCTTGACGGAACAGGCAAAGGCGCGGGCAGCGTCTATATCCGGGCAGAGCAGTTTATGGCGGACAAAAGTATCATTGAGGCATCAACCATAGGAGATAAAAGCGGCGGAACAGTCAGCATCGAAGCGGACGCTATTGCGCTCAAAAATCAGAGCCATATCTACAGCGACACCTTCAGAGAAGGCAAAGCCGGAGATATTGTGTTATCCGGGCGCAACAACGGCTTTGCAACATCAGTTGAACTTTCCGGCAACAGCAATGTTTACAGCAATACTGAAAATAAAAACGCCACCGGAGATGCCGGAGATATTCTTGTCAAAGCCGATCATGTGTCTTTATCTGCCCAGTATGTCTGCGACACCTGCGTCAATTACAGCGAAATATCCAGCTATTCCAAAACTGTCGGACAAGGCGGAAATATCACCATTCAAGCGCCTGAGTCCGTGAAAATTTCCGGCTCTCAGGTTTGGGCAAGCTCGGAAAGCACGGCAGCAGGCGCAGGCGCAGGTGATGCGGGAAGCATCAGCATTGAAACCAAAAATTTTTCTATCGACAAAGCAAGACTTTCCGTTGATACAGACGCTGCAAAAGGCGGCGCAATCTCGATTCGGGGAATGAACAACAATCCTGCCGAATCGGTTCAGATTTCAGGCAGCGAAATCTTTGCCGGAGCCAACGGAGAAGGCAATGCGGGCAGATTGTTTATCGAAGCCAGAAACATTGCTTTCACAGATGGCGGCGTGATCGGCAGTCAGTCATTTTATACCGGAAAAGGCGGGGATGTGTATCTTCATGCACTTGATTCTCTTGACTTTTCCGGACAAGATGACAAGGGAAATCCGAGCAAGGTGTATACATCATCTGAAGCCAAAAAAGAACCGGCAGGCGATGCGGGAAATATTACCATTGAAGCGGATCAGCTATCTTTTGCCCAAGGAACGGGCATCACCGCCAGCACCATAGGACCCGGAAATGCCGGCGCGATAAACGTAACCGTCAATCAGTTGAAGATGGATAAAGGTTCGATCACCTCCTCAACAGACTCCAAAGAAAACGGCGGTCATGCCGGAACGATTGATATTCTTGCAACTCAGATTGAGATGAATAATAAAAGCCTGATCAGCACTGCAACTGCCGGAGGAGGCACTGCGGGAGATATTTCTCTTAACGTGCAAAACCTGAACGTAAATAACGGCTCATCAATATCGTCCGCCAGTTCATCTCCGCCTGATTATCCGGGAGATGCCGGAAGAATCAGTATTCAGGCAAAAGACTCGCTCTATCTCAGAGATGGAACGTCCATCACCACTGAGGCGATCAACGGCGGGAGAGGTCAGATTATCATCAATGCCGGAAATACATTCAGCATGGAAAGCAGCAAAGTTACGACCACCATCAAACGCGGGGGAAATGATGCGGGGGGATATTACCATCCGTCAGCCCGAATGGATTCTGATGAAAAACAGCAAAATCGTAGCCAATGCGTATAAAGGCAGGGGCGGCAATATTCATCTGACGGCGGATCATTTTATTCAATCCGCACAGAGCATGGTGGATGCGTCTTCCGAGCTTGGCGTTGACGGGACGGTGGTTATAGATTCTCCGGATACAGACGTCAGCAGCGGACTTACGGTGCTGCCCGCCAATTTTATGGATGCCACCCGCTGGATTAAAACGCCCTGCGCCCTGCGCTCCGGCGAAAAGGCAAGCAGGCTTGTCATCAGCGGGCGGGATGCGGTGGCAACCGCCTCGTTCAATGATTGGCAGCCCAGCCCGCTGCTGTGGCTCACAGATTCGGCGCTGACCGTAGGTTCTGTCCGTCCGTCCGCATTTTTGGAAACGATCAGTCTGGCAGATATGGATTGTCTGAAATGCAAAGAATGTCAGGAATAGTAGTTGCCTTCATTGCTTCTGCATCTGCCGCAAATTCTGTCCGCAAATTTTTTGATATTTTGTAGGGGCAATCCCCTGTGATTGCCCTGCTGCAAGGGTAAGCACAGGGGCTTACCCCTACCATATTGCCGGAAAATATATGATCGGGTACTTAGCATTCTTCTGAGCAGAAAAAAGTTGTCTGTGGTCCGCAGCCGCCGAGTCCAACATCAACAATATCCTTGGCACTTTTTATACAATAGCGCCGGAACTGATAAGACCTTTCTCGACCATCCTACCGGTATGCTCGTCAAGAATTACGCTCATCATATTTTTTCTCCTTTTGTTTGAATTTTAAAGAACAGAAAAATACTCTCATCTCCGGCAATATTTCTTATTTTCATTCTGAGCGGCTTTTTGCTGCTCCTGATCTTCCCATCCCAGAACGCTTTGGTTTTCTGTCCGTTTTCAACCATAAAACCATGCTTGTCAATTCTGATTTCCGTATCGCTATGCCAAAAGCCATCCGCGCTTGTGCAATCCAGATTTACAAGCTCAATCAGTTCCAATCCGTTTTCACTGAGTTCAATCGGCTTGGACAAGCTTTTCTTCTGATTGTATTCGTCAATTTTCTGTATAAGCCGATCACTGATAAATCGCCTGATTTCAATATCATAACCTTCCGAAGTCTGTTGCAGTTCATACTCCGCAGCATCATTGACAACCACCTCATCCAAAACCGCTTTCAAATCTCTGAGTTCTATCTTAATGATGGTAGGATTGTATTCGTCAATAAATCTGATAAGCTGTTTTTCATCTTCAATATCAACATAATACACGATGACCTGTTTTACGTCTTCCGGCAAATCCGGCATATACTCGTTTAAGATACGGTTCATCAGAGGAATATCCAGCACTTTTGTCGTGTGATCCGCAAGATTCGGAAGATACACCGGCATCATGCCATGTTTGCTGTGATGAATCGCGCCTGCCCACACCGGATTCAAGCTGCTTTCATTTCTCAAGCCGACAATCAGCGATCTGAGTTTATCCATTGTCTGTGCCGGATTGCGATACAAGGATACGCCGTCTCTGACTTCCGAAATCTCAAATTCGGCTTTTGCGGCAATCAGTCTGTCGCGGGCAATCTGAATGCTGTTGATTCCGACATCCGCATGAATAAATTTTCTGCCGAGTTTATGCGCTACTGCCGCAGTTACGCCGCTGCCGCCGAAAAAATCGGCAATTATCATGCCTTTGTTGCTGCTGGCTTTGATGATGCGCTCCAATAGAGCTTCGGGTTTCTGTGTCGCATAATCAACCCTTTCATAAGCCATTGAATTAATATATGGAAGATCATCCCACCAATCTTTCATTCGGATACCATCTTTCATGTAAAGTTTATATTTATTCCCATTTAAATATTGCCACCGATATTTTCCATTTTCATCTTCTTCTGTAAAATGAGCGGCACCATCAGCATAATCTTCAAACAGTTGATTCCAGTTAAATTCTTCTGATTTTGAATACCAATAAATGCAGTCATGAGAGTTTTGAAAAGTATTAGATTTTGCCGTCCATCTTCTATAAGCCCATATTATATCACTGATGTTACGCCGTTGATAATTTAATTGCTCATTTTCTGTCAAG
>DYRC01000116.1 GCA_020718925.1 Desulfonema limicola | reverse complement strand
GTAAGTTCATATCCGGCAATGTATTTATACACCTCGCGGGACACAGAAGTGTTATTACAGACGACAATAAACACCGGCGGAATGCCGAACAATTCAAGCTGTGTTTTGCCGTATCCGCTGTAAATTTTCTGATAATGCGAATAAAACTGATCCAGCGCGGCTTTCACCTGTCCGGGAATTTTCGGAGCCAGTTCACCTTGTTTCTGAGCGGCTTTCCGTCATCCGGAATACCAAACAGCAGCACGGATATTTTCATCTTCGGATTTTTCTTCCTCAGTATTTTTCCCTTTTGATTTGGGAAGATAACAATGATGTGCTTCATCGTTCAATATCAGCACACGCGATTTGGGCTTGAATCCGCCGAGCAATCGTTTCATCACCTGACTGTAATCTTCTCTGACTTCGCTCTTTCTGCCCTGAGCATCAAGCTTGCCATCAAACGGGCTGCGTTTATTTCCCTGAAGGGTTTTGGGTTCAAACGCATGATAATTGGTGATGATGATTCTTGCGTTCAGATTCGGTAAAAATTGTTCTCTGTCTTTGGGAACTAAGCCTCTGATGCGATAATAATCCCGAATATCAGCGTGTTTGTTGATCGTATCCACATACAGCACCCCAGACGCTCCCGGATGGTAATGCCGGGCGTAACCATCAGAAAATAATCGGCAAAACGGGGATCATTGCGATATTCGCGCCGGTTGAAGAAGTGATAGAGAATCAGCGCACCCATGACAACGGTTTTGCCGGTTCCGGTTGCCATTTTGAATGCGATTCGGGACAAAGACGGTTCGGATTCGCTGTCAACCTGAGCCTGTTTCAATTGGTTCAGAATATGCTGTCCGGGATTGGATCTGCTTGCGATTTCGTTAAGCCAGACGGCTGTTTCAATGGCTTCGCGCTGTGCAAAAAACAGCTTTTTCCCTTCAATGCGGTTTTCATAATCAAACCAGAAATTTAAAAGTTCTGTTGTAACCCGCGTGGCGTTGGGATAGCCTGCGGCTCTCCATTTGCCGACTTCATTTCTGATGAGATTGACAACACAGATTCCGTATTTCGCCTGAAACTCATTGATTTCAAAAAAGCTGCCCTGCGGACCCTGCCTGATCGGAATAGCCTGAACATCATCTGCAAACAGACGTCTGCCCTTCCGCACATCAGCATAATTGAGATCGCCGTTTAAGTCTGTGGCATAATGCCGCTTCGGTTCTTTATAAGGATTATTGAGGATAGGATTTTCCGCGCTTTTTGTTTTCACATCACCCCAGCTCTCCCCGACGCCTTTTTCTCCCGCCCCTTGAGTTTGGATAATCCGTAATCATAGCCTTTGGTGAATGCTTTGAGATTCATATCCTCCGTCCCTTTGGGAACTGAGGCAAGCACCGCGTCTTTGGCTGCTTTTTCGGAAATCACCGCAGTTACGGCAGTCATAAACCCGACCATGATGATATTTGCCATCATTTCCCGACCGAGTTCTTTTGCCATGCGGGTTGACGGAATATCGAAAAATTCCCGATCCTGCCCCGGATTCACAAGGTCTTTATCCGTGAGAAGAAATCCGTCCGGTTTTAATTGTGCCAGATATTTTTCATATCCGGACTGAGACATGCACACCAGAATATCCGCAGCTTTCACATAAGGATACTGAATCACCTGATCCGACACCACCACCTGAGCGCAGCACGCGCCGCCTCTGGATTCAGGTCCGTAAGACTGCACCAGCGTACTTTCTTTCTTATCTCCCAACGCCGCAGCCATTCCGAGAATTTTTCCGGCAAGCACAATTCCCTGTCCGCCGAAGCCTGATACAATCACTTCTTTTTTGATGTTTTTCTTTGCCATAAGATTACAAATCCTTCAATTTAGTCATTTTAAAATATATTATATCCGATATTTGCACAGATACAGTCAAAAATCAGAGCCATTATCCGGTCAATGAATCAAAAATTGATGCCATCTTCCCTTCAAAACCGGTAACATGTTTCACTGTGAATAACAGAAGATTCCGAAAAAAACAATTTTAAAAACCTGATTTTCAGACAAAGAAAGCCTTTAATCCTGATTCAATCTTGCTAATCTTAAAATCCTGTGAATCTTGGTTCAAGACAGGGATTTGAATCAGGATGAAAGGATTTTATAAGGATTAAATGTTCAAAAAGATAGAACTCAGCATTGAATTTGCATAATTTCGGTGTTATGATTGTCAGAACAATAAAATTGTACCTTGTAAAGCGAACCTTTAACCATAAGGAGCATTCATAATGAACTTCAAAGAACTTGCCAATAGCAGACGCGCGGTCAATTTTTTTGACCCGGACAAAGACGTACCTGAATCTCTTCTGAAAGACATGATTGAGATGGCAGCCAAAACACCGTCCAGCTTCAATCTTCAACCCTGGAGCCTGATGGTTTTAAGAAATTCCGAAGAAAAGATGAAGCTCAGAAAACTGGCATGGGATCAGCCCAAAGTCAGCGAAGCGCCGGTAACCCTGATTGTTTTGGCAGACCGGGACGCATGGAAAAAAGGACATCCCTTTGTGGAAAGAAACTTTAAGGAAATGGTCAGCGCCGGTTCGATGACAGAGGGGCAGCATCAGTGGTTTTTGGATGCCTGCGCGGGGCTGTATGGCGCAAATTCTGAAAAACAGCAGGCATTTGCCTGTAAAAATACAGGATTTTTTGCCATGTCCCTGATGTTTGCCGCAAAGAGCCTTGGATTGGATACGCACCCGATGGACGGATTTGATCATGAGGGTGTGCGGAAAGCCTTCAATATTCCTGAAAATTATTGGATTCCGATATTGCTTTCAGTGGGATATTTCAAGCAGGATAAGACGCTTATGCCGCCCAAGTGGCGAAAAACCGTTGAAGAAATCGTAGTAAAATTCTGATGAAAGGATAATCACATCATGCCAGATGTATCTGTTCAGATTTATTCATTAAGCACTTGCAGTCATTGCAAAGCAGTCAAGCAACTGTTAAGCGAATGCACCGTCAAATATGATTTTGTGGATGTGGATTTGCTGACCGGCGATGAGCGCAAGGCGATTCTTGAAGACGTTAAAAAGTTCAACCCCAAATGTTCTTTTCCGACCATTATTATCGGCGATAGGGTGGTGGTGGGATATAAGGAAAAAGAAATCAGGGAGGCGTTAGGGCTTTGATGGACATTGAAAAACTCTATGAGATGCTGAAAAAAGCTCAGGAACCTAAAGGCTATTTTTTCAACACGGACAAAGCCAGAGTATCCGAGATGCTTTCTGCGTTGCTTGTTAATAAAGAACGCTACGGATACATGGTCTGTCCGTGCAGATTGGCGTCCGGTACGCGGGAGGCGGATCAGGATATTATCTGCCCCTGCGTATATCGGACTCAGGATGTTGAACAATTCGGCAGTTGCTACTGCAACCTGTATGTATCCCAAGATTGGAATCAGGGAAAAATTTCGCGTGAATATGTGCCGGAGCGAAGACCGCCTGAAAAAATGGGCTTTTAAAGATTAAGTCAAAATTCTTGCAATCCCCGTGAGGGTATGATAACAGAACTCTTTTTTTAATCCATAGTGAAAAAATACGGAGGTATAGAATGGATTTTGAACTTAGCAAAGAGCAGAAAGAGATTCAGAAGGCGGTCAGGGATTTTGTCAAAGGCGAATTCAAGAAAGAATTGATTCTGGAATTTGAAGAAAAGCACGAATATCCTGTCAAAATGTGGAAAAAAGCCGCTGAACTGGGCTTTATCGGCATTCATTATCCTGAACAGTATTCAGGACAGGGCATGGGTGTTTTTGAAAACATTCTGGTGGCAGAAGAATTGTGCCGCGGGGATTCTTCCGTAGGCGCATGCATTATGCTGGCAGGATTTGCCTCTGAAATCATTATGCACTTCGGCTCCGAAGAGCAGAAATCCAAATGGCTTCCGCAAGTTGCCGAAGGAAAAGTGCTGTCCTGCGGCGCGTTCACCGAACCGGATCACGGCTCAGACATTACCGCCATGAACACCACCGCAGTCAAAGACGGCAATGAATGGGTGATCAACGGCAGCAAAATTTTCATCACCAACGGCGGACCCCGCGCCGGATTTTACAGCGTACTGTGCCAGAGCGATTCAAACGTCAAGCCGTCATATCGCGGAATCAGCCTGATTTTAGTCGAAGCAGACCGTCCCGGCGTTACGGCAACCACGGTCGGCGTTAAAATGGGCATTCGCATGATGGACACCGCAGAAGTCAATTTCAACAATGTAAGAGTTCCTCTGTCAAATACCATCGGCGAAGAAAACAAAGGCTTTTATCAACTGCTTCAGTTTTTCAATGAAAGCCGGATCGGCATCGCGGCTCAGGCATTAGGCACGGCTCAGGGCGCGTTTGACCGGGCGCTGGCGTATGTCAAGCAGAGAGAGCAGGGCGGCAAAAAACTTGCCGATTATCAGGTTACTCAGCATAAGCTTGCGGAAATGGCGACCAAAATCGAAATGTCAAGACTGATTACCTACAAAGCAGCCTTGAATTTTGACAGAAAAACCATTGATCCTAAAATAACCTCAATGGCAAAATTTGCCGCAGCCCGCACCGCAGTTGAAGTCTGCGATGAAGCAATTCAGTTGATGGGCGGTTACGGCTATATGCTGGAATATGAAGTTGAGCGTTTTTACAGAGATGCCAAAATCACCGAAATCTATGAAGGCACGAAAGAAATTCAGAAGAACACCATTGCCAGCGGGCTTTTGGGGAAATTCAAATAAATCTTTTTCAACGCCCTCCTTCCCCCGGGAGGAGGGTAATTATCCGACCACAGGTTTTATCTTCCGGGTACTATTCCTATCACAATCCCCATCACCACAAACACGCCCGCTGAAACTTTCAGCAATATTTTCTCAGGAATCAGCCTGCATAACTGCTGCCCGCCGATAACGCCTAACGCCGTAACCGCAATCAATGCCAACGCGCCTCCGGCAAATACCAGCCAGGGCTGCCCTTCTCTGCTGGCAAGTCCTAATACGGCAAGCTGTGTTTTATCGCCAAGTTCGGAAAAAAAAAGCAATGTCAGGGTGGAACTGAAGGCTTTCCAATTCCACTGCGGGGATTCATCTGATACATCAATTTCGCAGGCGCATTCGGATTCCTGTGTATCTGATTGAGCAGCTTCTGTAAACATCAGTCCGCCCATAATGACAAATCCCATTGCGGCAACTGTGCGGATAATTTCAGTCGGAATAAAATGCCCGATGACCTGTCCCCCGGCTGCGCCTAATGCTGTAACCAGCGTCAATGCAAGGCTTGTGCCGAGAAATACCGGAAAAGGACAGCGATATTTGCAGGTCTGAGTAATCACCGCCAGTTGTGTTTTATCGCCTAATTCGGCAATAAACAACACCCCGAAAGTTGAAAAGAAAACGCTCCAGTTCATTTAAAAATACTCTTTCATTTTCGTAAAAAGAGTATCAGGGATATTATGCCTGAAATAATCAACAGTGTCATATTTTTTTTCAATCTCCGCCCAATTCAGATTCAGCTTGGATAAAATTTCTTCTTTGAATATCGTGATGGCTTTGCCTTGCAGCCCTTTATCCGAACATTTTTTCATAAAAAACCGTGATTCGTCAACAGTGCCGACACATTCAAAAGATTTATGGCTTTCAATACCAAGCAGTTGCTTATAATAAAGCAAAAGATCGGGATCGTCAAAGGGATTGGTATCACCAAATACTTTTTTTACCGCTTCCGGATCAAAGTTAGCCAAATACCCCAGCCAGACATACGCGCATTTCGGACACTTCTTACACCAGGGCTTATCTATATTGCAGGAGTGCATATCCGGCAACGCGTTGGGATAGCGTCCGATTCGGTTAAAAATACGAAAATCATAAATGGGCTTGAGAATGCTGAAATAGCGGAAATTGCGTATCAGGCGGTTATGAATGAATGAATCAAACAGCGTCTCAGCATCATAACTTTTTACCCACTGATGATTGACCTCGCGCCCAATTTCCGCCCAGTAAAAATTCCCGACATCCGAGCTTTTTTCATTTCCGAAACACAGATACCGATAGCCTTTGTCTAAAATGATCGGTAATGCTTCAAATATACATTCAGGCGTTCCGAGAGTAAATGCGCCGGACAATTCGGGATAATAAAGCTTCACATAAGTTCCGTCCGTAAAATCATCATAGATGGATACCCGATGAATCTCACGAGGCTGCAAATGCTTGAGAAGTCCGGAAGAAATTTTATGCTGATATTCAAATCTTCCGTACTCCGAACGCGCCCACTGAAACGATGAAAAAGGCAGTCCGCTTTCCTCCAATATTTTCATAGACAAAAAGCTGTCTTTCCCGCCGCCGTTACCTGCCAAGACAATATCTGATTGATATTCCGGCGTTATCGGATTACAGATACCGAGGTTATGCGTGAGCATCTCAGGTCCGTTGTAGCTGCTGACATTGTTTTCATACATATTCTGAGTATAGGCATACTGATAGGTATGTGTGAAAAGCGTTATCGAATCAGGAAATAATCCATCCGATATGGCAGTAAGATCATAGACAGCAGGAAAAACCGAACAATATTTCAGCCCCTCAAACAGCGCGATATGGCAGAATATCTGACGAAGACTATCCGGTGAATATCTTGCACTCAGATCATCAAGATTCACATCGTGGTAAAAAATTTTTGTGGAAAAATGACATGTTCCCACCTGATATGTAATATCAATATGATGCCGGAATACCCGGAGTTCAAGTATTTTTATCATGCTTTTTCAACTCTTTTTTTCGTCATTCAGGATGCAGAATTTATTCGTTCCGTCATCGCAGAAAGGGGCGACTCTCCATTTAAATAACACTGCCAGTATTCGCATAATAAAAGAACCCGCGATCACCGTCATCACTGCCGCAAAAATTTCATTCGGATAATAATTGAGCCGATTTGAATACCACAGGAGGAATACGGAAAGAATAAATCCCCATATCAGCGCAATTTCAGGGTAAAATGATCCTTTCAGGCTGGGGTGGCTGAAATCGCCTCTTACAATATCTCTCATAACACCGCCTCCCGCGCTGGTAATCGCAGCAAACAGAGGACCCCACAGCCATAACGGGTAACTCTTTGTTTCCAAAGCAACTACCACGCCGATAATAGAAAGCGTTGACAAGCCCAGTGCATCCAATATTTCGACAATAGCATTAAACGGAATCCGCTCAATCCCCCCTTGAACTTTTGTCAGAAAGGGCGAAGATGCTTTTCTGACTTTCAGTTTTTCATTGATATTGATGACAACATAAGCAAGAAGAACGGTGAAAATTACGGCAATCAGATACTCCGGCGCCTTCTGAATCCCAAGATGTTCCCGGCGGGCAATCAGATCCCGGACAATTCCGCCGCCGACTCCGGGCATAGCCGCTAAAACAAGCGCGCCGGTGATGTCATAGCCATCTTTTTTCGCAAGCAAAATTCCCGACAGAGAAAAACAGATGACGCCTGCCAGTTCAACAAAAAAAAACCATGGCTGACCTGTGGTAAATCCCAGCAGAACAGGAAATAAATATTCCTGAACAAGCTTGCTGTATTCGCCGGATGCTTTGATCTGCGCCAGACTGTGATTAAATTCTTTCACCAGTTCGGGGTTTGTCGTTTTTTTGCTGAATATCACATAATAAGGGAGTTGACTGATGGTCATCGGATATTCATCTGCAATATATCTCAGACGTTTTTTATAAGCAATATCCGCCCCTACAATCTGATCAATCAGAAAACCGTCAATATCGCCTTTTTGAAGAATATGAAACAGAGATTCGTCATTCTGAGTCCGAACAATCTGTGATGAATTGGCGGGATCGCTTATATATTTGTCAATCTGCACATCGCCGTAGGAATATCCCTCGACAACGCCCAGTCGGAAAGATTTTTCTTTAAACATCATCAGCATATCCCGGTCATCAGCCATTTTATACTTTCTGCCCCCCCCTTTGCGAACATACAAAACATTGGCAGATGAACGGAATATATCCGAATAATAAGCATATTCAAATCGCTCCGGGTTCGGCAGAGCAGATATGACAATATCTTTTTCCCCCTCTTTCAATTCGGTCAGCAGTTTATCCCAGCTCATTTCTTCAGCGCATTTAAGTTCTACGCCTATTTTCCTGAAAATAAGCGTGGCTAAACGTAAATCCAGCCCTGTATATGTCCGAATACTTGTGCCGGTTTCTTCATAGATAAACGGTCTCCAGCTATAAGTGGCGGTTGTAAGCGATTTGGGAAGATTCGATGCCTGAACATCAGAATCAGAGAACTGGCACAAAAAGATAACAAGGCAGACAAATAAGATTTTTTTAAATCGGATACTGCCATGTTCGGATGTCATAATATTCTCCTGATATATTTAATAGGCTGAAGATATATTGTTATTGTTAAGATTATGCGATTCATTCCCTTTCAAAGGAGGCGAGAATACACAGACAAGCCGCATGGTTGTCGTTGCTCTCAGATAATGTTTGTCATGTTTATCAAGCGCGTACATTGAGCCGGCGCGGATGGGATAAACAAGTCCGTCAGACTCCACTTCGCCTTCTCCTTCAATACAATAGCAGGTTTCAATGTGGTTTTTGTACTCCAATAACGATTCGCTACCGGCATTGATAATCGTATCTGTAAGGGAATATCCGGTACCGTCTTTTTCCAACAGAAATCTGCGGCTCTTGCCGTTTCCCCAGTCAACATCCCGATCTGTGTTGATAATCTGATCCAAATGCCTGACTATCATTTTCCACCGTTTCCTTTATTCTGTTTTTTTTTGTCGTTTATCATATAAAAAAATGAGAGGGTCAAGCTTTTTTTATTGGCGATGAATGATCCCCGCTTCGTTTAAGCGCGTCCAGACCATTTTCCAAACCAGATTATTGTAAATGTCTTTTTTTTCATAATCTTTTACAGAAAATGTTATCCAATATTCAGCTAACTTATTAACGATTCCCTGAAACCGGATCGTATATTCCGAAATTCCATCTATCGTCATAAGTGTTTCTGATAAAATCTTTTCAAGTTTTTCAGGCTGATGTTCAGTATCTGTTTGTACAGGAAATGATAGGCGATAAACATCGGTCGGATAATGGTAATTCCAGATAACCGATTCAGAAGCAATACGATTCGGAACGCTTAAAATATTATCAAATCTGGTCAGAATTCTCGTTGTCCGCCATGTTATATCAATTACCTTTCCTTCTTCGTAACTGCCGATTTTTATCCAGTCGCCGATCCGGAACGGTCTTTCCAGATTAACGGCGATACCGGAGAAAAGATTTGAAATATTCATCTGAACTGCGAGTCCTATCACCATCGCAAACACTCCGGAAGTCGCTAATAAGCTGGTAATTTTCTGATCATAGACAAACGCGATGATTCCGAAAAACGCCAGAATATAAATAATAAACGCAACAAATCTGCGTAGAATCTTCGGGATCATATAGCCGCTTTTCTTTTCAATTGAGACCCATAAAAAGTGTTCCAAAGCTGAATTGAGAAGTATTGCAGATATGACCCACCATAATATATCAAAGGTCATCACCATAATCTGCACACGATATGCGTTTGTATTTATAATCAATGGGAATATTGCAGCTTCGGCGGACACTAAGATACCAAATAACATCGCTGTTCGGATAAACCATAACGATTTTGAATATCGTTCGGAAATTTTCATTCTGCCAAAAATCATCAGCAGTATAAATCCCACAGAACTGAATATTGTCAGATAGCAGGATTTTCTGAACGGAAGGACTCTTCTTAACGTGAAAGCACTCTTTTCAACCAGAATACACGCATTGAATCGGGAATATTCCACCAATTCCCCCGGCAGACCGATATATTTCGGATTGCCTAGTGAAATCTTTTCCGATGTATCAGGAAAAAACCAGTAGCGACTGATTTCCCACCCGTATCTGGGGCTGAGAACTTTGGTTTTTTTCAGTTTTTCAGATGATGGTTCCCATTTTTTCAATTCCATGCCCAGTATATCCGTTACATAAATCAGGTTATTGCGGGTCAGGGCGCGATGGCGGAAGCTGATGCCCAGTATGTGTTTATCAATAGGATAGCCGTCAGTAATAAAATCAGCCTTAAAACTTCCCTTCACCTGATATAAATCATAGTGAATTTTGTCGTAGGTTTCATTAATCAGCGGAGAACCTAAGCGGACAGACTCCGCGCTGTTGAGAAACTCGATTTCCTGCGGATTGAAATCGCCCTGATAGCGGAACCATATAAAAAAGTCCATTTTATATATGGATTTGTTAAAATCAGGATCGCTGATGTCATTGATTTCTATGCCGGTGTAAACCACATTGGTTTTATACATATATTTTCCGTCAATCAGCAGAATGCAATCGTCAGCAACCTCTGCTTCAAAATCGGGAATCGCGTGAGGCTGACGGATAGGCTGAAGCTGAATCAACGCAGAGACAATATTTTTATTTTTATATACCCCCATTGAAATCGCTCTGTTTGAGTTTCTTTTTTCATCAAAATAAATCAGCCCCGTAGTTCCTTCAATCGCTTTGGAAACCGCGTCAATGTGTGCAAGATAATCTCTGATTTTTTTTCTATCTTCTTTTAATGTGGTCTGAGTTCCCTGAAAAGCCGATTTTTTTATTGCTTCGATAATCAGCATGGCAGAATCATACGCATACGCGGCAATCCAGTCCGGTTCTTCATGATATTTTAGTTTATAGGCTTCTCTGAAGCGATGGGCTTTTGCATTGGCTGTATCAAATATCAGCGGCGCTGAAACATAAATATCATTTGAATAATAACCGGGATTAAGTATTTCTTTCGGATATGAATCAAAGCCTTCTATGAATGTCTGCGAAGAAAAGTCGTCAGGTCCTATCAGAAGATTTTTAATGCCCGCGTCCTTTATCAATCTGACAAGCTTCACGCCTTCGGATGAATGCGCTGCCAAAAAGATAATTCCGGGATTGTCTATGGTTTTTAATTCATCAACAATTTTTTGCAGTGTCTGATCCAGATTCTGATCCGTTGTTCTGAACTGACGTTTGTACTTTATCTCAACATCTGATGCTTTCAACGTTTCTTCAAATACTTGGGCAAGATATGCTCCGTAAATAACATCTTCATAAATAATACTGACCTTGTCGCTTTTTAAAATTTTATGTACATAATTTGCAATAAACCGTCCTTGCAGATTATCGTCAAACGTGGCTCTGAATGTCCATTTGTTATTCTGAGTTACTCTGATGTTGGTGGAACCGGAAACTGCCGGGATTCCGTATTCTTTATAAATTTCTCCGCCGCTGATAGAGCAGGAGCTGTACCAGTGTCCGATAATCGCCACCGCTTTATTCTGCTTGGCTATTTCCAATGCTGCTTCTATGGCTTTTATATTATCGTTCTGATCGTCAAACCGGTCTAAGACAATTTTTTTTCCTTTGATTCCCCCTTTGGTATTGATTTCTTCCAAATACAGTTCTATTCCCTGAGTATAAGATTGTCCTACGGTTTTGCCCGTGCCGGACAACGGTCCGGCAAAGGCGAT
>DYRC01000115.1 GCA_020718925.1 Desulfonema limicola | reverse complement strand
TCGGGACATGCAGGGAACGCTGGATATTGAACGGCGAACCGCGCAGGCTTTCAACTCCCAGAACCGCCCGTACGCCTATCAGCGCAAGTCCGTGAAGCAGATAATCTTCGCGTTTCAGATACATATCGCGGAACATGGTAACCAGACGGTCAATCACTTTCGGCGGAAGGCTGTCGAACTCGTCAATGAAGAGAATCACAGGCTTTCCGAACAGATTGTTATCTTTTGAAAACAGATTCTTGAAACTTTTCCAGTCTGCCGGTACGGGGAGGTCTTTTGTCTTGAAAGTCTCCCACATCAGCAGAGGAACATTGTCGAGAAATCTGTCATCAGCTTCTTCATCTTTCAGCACAACTCCCTGCACAGACATTGTGCCGATAATAAACCGGTCAGGATACCTGCCTGCGATTTCCTGTTTCACCTGACGCATCAGCCATGTTTTGCCGGTCTGCCGGGGCGCCCATATCGTGAAAAAATGTCCGCCTTCTTCGGGGCTGCCGACCAGTTGTTCCGTGCATCGGGCGATCATCTCTTTTCGCTGAGCACAATAATGATACCGGTAATCCACCGGTCCGTAAGAATGGAAATGTCTCATTGCTGATGTCCTCCGTGTTTAAATTCAAAATTCAAAATTCAAAGTTATTAGCATCTCACCTTACGCAGAACCCCTCCCCCGCCCCCTCCCCGAAACGGAGAGGGGGGAGTTTTTCCGTTACTCCCCCCCTCTCCTTTCAGGGGAGGGGGGCAGGGGGGAGGGGTGCACTGCTTTCAAAAACGCCCTGATTTTGCCCATCTGAAATTCTTTTGCCAATTGAATCAGTTCTTCGGCAAACGGCGCAAGCTGCTTATCTTTCTGCATCAGGCTCTCGGCTTTGTCGCGTATAGCCTGAACATCCCCCATCTGCGCCGAATTTATCAGAGATTCCAAATCCTTCAGGCAGGGCGGGATGATCGGAAGTTCTGCTTTAACAGATACCTCTGTTTTCCGATATATCCATTCCAAATCAAGATATTGCTGTATTTTTCTCAAAAGCTGTTCCACCACAACCGGTTTGGCAATAAAATCATCACATCCGGCTTCGCGGCTTTTCATAATATCTTCCTCAAAAGCTCCGGCTGAAACTGCTATGATAATTGTGTTATGTGTTAAAGTGTTATGTGTTATGTGGAAAGTGTTAAGATTATCTTTTTCCTTAACACTTAACACCTGACACTTTCCACTCTCTCTGATTCTTTTCACAGCCTCAAATCCGTCCATGCCGGGCATGAACATATCCATCAGAATCAGATCCGGCTGAAATTTTTTTGCTTTTTCCACAGCGTCATGTCCATCGTCAGCCTCTGATATTGCAAAGCCCAGAGGAATCAGAAAATCTGATAACAGCAGCCGGTTCTGTTCTATATCGTCAACGATCAGAATTTTACGCCTTGCGCCGTCATAGCCGATAACCGCAGAGAAACTTTCCGGACGGGGAGTATGTTTTGCAACATCAAGCGCGGGCAGTTCAAGTTCAATTCGGAAAACCGCCCCCTCCCCCGGACTGCTTTCAACCGTCAGACTGCCGCCCATGAGTTCGGTCAGTTTTCTGCTGATGGATAATCCCAGCCCCGTGCCTTCGTTTTTTTTCAGATAACTGCCGGTCTGATGAAACGGGTCAAAAATTTTTTCAAGCTCATGTGCTTCGATGCCGGGTCCTGTATCCTGTATCTCAAAATATATCCGTCCGTTATTATAATCCGTCTTAAATGTTACGCTGCCGTTTTCAGTGAATTTTACCGCATTGCCCAGAATATTGATGAGAACCTGTCTGATCCGTATCTCATCGCCCCGGGCATATCTGGGCAGCCCGGCTGAAGCTTCGTAATGAAATCCGATGCCTTTCTGGTATGCTCTTATCTGAAACATGCCCGCAATATTGTTCAAAAAATCCGGCAGAGGAAAATCAACGGAACTGATCTCAATCCTGCCGGATTCAATCTTGGAAATATCCAGAATATCATTGATCAGAGAGAGCAGATGCTCTCCGCTTTTCTGAATGACTTTTAAACGTTCTTTCTGAATCTCTGTAACAGACGGTTCTTTTTGCAGAAATTGGGCATAGCCTAAAATCGCATTGAGCGGGGTGCGGAGTTCATGGCTCATGTTGGCAAGAAACGCGCTTTTGGCATAGTTTGCAGCTTCGGCAGCTTCTTTTGCCCGGATGAGTTCTGCTTCCGCCTGCTTGCGCTCAGTGATGTCCTGAAATGTTCCTGATACTTTTACGACTTTTCCATCCTTGTAATACGCTTTTCCAATATCATGAACCCAGCGATGGCTGCCTGTTGCGGTGATAAATTTTAATTCCAGATCAAAGGGTTCTCCGTATTCAATAGTGCGTTGAACCGCTTGGGATATAACCGGCAGTGAATCAGGATGATAAAAACTGATTGCCTTTTCAACCGTAGGCACATATCCTTCAGCTACTTCATGGATGCGGTAAATTTCTCCTGTCCATGTCAGTTCGCGGCTTATCGCATCAATTTCCCAGCCGCCCACTTTTGCCATTTTGCCGGTTTCTTTCAGGAGTTCCCGGCTTTTTCGTATTTTTTCCTCAGCCAGTTTGCGCTCGGTAATATCCTGAAATGTTCCTGATACGCTTACAGTTTTTCCATTCTCCTGATAGGCATGTCCGATGGCATGAACCCATTTATGATTGCCTTTTGCCGTAATGAACTGCGATTCAAGATTGAACGGCTCTCCGAAATCAATTGTCCGCCGGACGGCTTTTTCAATCACCGGGCGGGATTCCGGCGGATAAAATTCAATTCCTCTGCTTACCGTAGGCAGATAATCCATATCCACCTCATGGATGCGGTAAAGCTCCTCAGTCCATGTCTGCTTCAGTGTTTCAACATCAAATTCCCAGCCTCCGACCTTTGCCATAATGCCGGTTTTATTTAACAGTATCTGATTTTTCTTCAGAATATCCTTAGCCCGCTTGCGTTCGGCAATTTCTCTTGTCAACTGCCTGTTCCAATACAGCGATACGCCCAGAATGATAATAAAAATGCTTCCGCTTCCGAATGTCCATTTCAGAATTTCATCCCAATTCGGCGGTTGCTCCACCTGAATCGAAAACCATTTCTGAATGATTGCGTCATGTTCTTCGCGGCTGACAGACGCAATGGCTTTATTCATAATACTGAGCAGTTCAGGATAATCTTTGCGAATCGCATACATATAAGCTTCGGGCGTATGGTCTGTTGCTCCGGCGATTTTCAAGTTGATCAGATTATGCTTCTGAATCAGATAGCAGGTTATGGTGATTCCGCCGACATACGCATCTGCTTCGGATTTGACTACTGCGTCCAAACATTCCAGCACATCCTTTTTCTCAATAGTTTCTATTTCCGGATATTTGGCAAAAAGAAGCTTCTGTGTCTTTATTCCTTTTACGATTGCGACTTTTTTACCTTTCAACAGACTGATTCCGCTGATAAATGGCGTATCGCTGCGGGTAATGATGACGGATTTGTAATACATAAAAGGCTCGGTAAAATTTGTGTATGCTTTGCGCTCCGGCACATTGAATGTCGGGAACATATCAAATTCACCGGCTTTTGCCTTCATATCCAATTCGGGCGGCGAAACCGGAATTATGTCAAAATTAAGACCGGTACGTTCACGGATAAGTTTTATGTAATCGCTATGAATGCCTTTGTAAGTGTTATCTTCAAAGAACATAAATGGCGGAAAATCCGGCATGATTCCGAATCGGATCGTTCTGTGCGCTCTGATCCACGCTTCTTCTTCGGAACTCAGACGGATTTTCGGACTATCAAGTTTGTAATATCGTTTTGAGGGGTCCGGTATCCACCGGCTTTCGATTTCAGCCATTTCCTGATCAGATATAGCGGCAAAGCCTTTGTTGATAAGGGACTGTAGTTCTGTATTTCCTTTTAAAATGCCCGCATGAAACTTCTTTGAATAAAGAATTTCTTTACCGGATTCAAACTCGCCGGATAATCCCAGCCGGGTAATATCTGCGGATGTGCTGAGGTATGAATCTGCCAATGCTCTTACTTTTCCCTCTTTTGCACTGATGATTGCCTCTTCGGTGCTTTTGAATAAAACAAGCTCAATATCCGGGTGATGTTTTTTAAGAAATTCTTCCTGAGATGAATTTTGAACAACGCCAACTTTCTGTCCCGAAAGTTCCCTGACAGTTAAGGCTTTCCCCTGATTTAACGGAAAAAACAGATAAAATATATTTTCATACAACGGCTGGGAAAATATCATCTGTTTTTCGCGTTCCGGAGTAATGGCAAGCCCGGAATGAACATGCGCCGCGCCGGTTTTCAGGTTCTCAAGACTTTCACTCCATGTTGACGGCAGAAATTCTATCTTTCGCCCGGTTTTTTCAGACCAGATTTTCCACATATCCACAAACAGCCCGGCGGGTTTCCCTTCCGAATTAACAAAGGTCAGCGGTGTAAAAGTTCTGCTGAGGCTGATGATCAGCGTGTCTCCGGGCTTCTGCTCCTGAGCTGCGGCAGTTGCCGAGATGAGCAGGATGATGAATAAAACAACGAGTTTAAAATTTTTTTGGGTCATAAACACTCCTTTACCTAACCCCCCCCCAGCCCCCCTTCCCTGAAAGGGAAGGGGGGAGTCTCTCCCCTCTCCGTTTCGGGAGCAAGCTTCTCCCACCCTCTCCGTTTCGGGGAGGGGGCGGGGGGGAGGGGTTATTGATTCCTTTACTTTCTGATATATTTTGATTTATTATGACATAATTTCTGTATAAATTACAGTTCAGATCAATTCTTCGGATCATTTTGCATTTTGCACTTTACATTTTGCACTGTTTCAATAAGAAGGATTGCCTGAAATAAACAGGATAAACACGCTATGAAAGATGAATTGCGAAAAATTCCGGGTGTAGGCAAAAGCATTGCCAAGGATTTGCGGAATCTGAGGATTGATTCGGTTCACGACCTGAAAAATAAAGACCCGGAAGAGATGTATGTCCGATTATGCGATCAGCAGGGCATAAAAGTTGATCGCTGTATGCTGTATGTTTTTCGGTGCGCGGTGTATTATGCTTCGGCACAAACGCACGATCCCGAATTGCTGAAATGGTGGAACTGGAAGGACAAAAAATGATAAACTTCAGTCCCAAAGATTCAAAAGATTTGAAACAGGCAGTTGCATTGCTTGAAAACAAGAGCTTTATTATCCGTCTGACCAACATCATCGGAAAGCCTGTTGAAGCCGGATTCCGTTATCTGCCGTCAGTTGTTCATAAGGCAGCGAAAATGGCAATCTATTCGGCGTATAATCTTGCGGCAGTTACGCTGGATGAAAGAGATATATGCCGCAAATCCTCTGATATGATGCACAAGGTTTTTACCGCAGCCAGCGGCATGGCAGGCGGGTTTATCGGGCTTCCGGCAATTCCGATAGAACTGCCGATCACAACGGTTCTGATGCTCCGATCAATCGCAGATATTGCCAGAAAAGAAGGGGAAAATATCAGAGACGTCAGAACCCGGCTTGCCTGCATCGAAGTATTTGCGCTGGGCGGAAGAGAAGCAGGAGAAGCCGGGGAAGTGATTTATTATGCCGTCAGACGAGGGTTGGCACAGGCGGTGTCCGAAGCAGCGGAGTATATTGCGGCAAAAGGCATGGCAGATGAGGCGGCTCCGGCATTGGTGCGTCTGATTACTCAGATTGCGTCCCGGTTTGAAATCATTGTTTCCGAAAAAATCGCTGCCGAAGCATTGCCGGTTATCGGCGCCATCGGCGGCGGTCTGATTAATCTGGCATTTACCAATCATTTTCAGGACATGGCAAAGGGGCATTTCATTATCCGCCGATTGGAACGGGCTTATGGCGAAGAAGCGATTCAGCAGGCGTATAAAGAGGTGTTAAGTGGAAAGTGTTAAGTGAGAAATGAGAAATGAGAAATGAGAAGTGTTAGGAAGATATTTTAACTATTGACAGTATCCCGATTACAAAATATAAAAAGTCAGGCTTCAGCAAAAAGCCTGATAAAATGGATATTTTTTGTCTGAATCATAACACAAGGAGAACCATGAACGCGATATACTTTCCTTTTACGGTCATATCCGGACAGACAGCAGATGCGCTGAATGCCTGTTTCAACTCCGTATCTGTCTATCAACCATCAATGAACACGCCCAAAGCCTCAGCAGAAAAAGGCGGACTCCTCTCTCCGTTTCAGAGAGGGGGCGGGGGTGAGGTGGAAATCCGCCGTCCTGTTCAATCCGATGACGATAAGCTGGATGCTTTGGCAAAAGAATACAGAAAATGGGCTGAACTTCATCAGGGCGCGGAGTTGAATTTTTTCAAATTCAGACAGGACGATGATGATCATGCAATTGCCCATATTCGCTCGGAATTGAAAGGATACGGGATTGTGCAGGAGGCAGCCGATCCTCTGTTCAATGCCCGATTATTTCTGAAAATCGCTCAGGAATTTGATGCGGAGCGTCAGGATGTGGACCGGGAAATTTCTGCTTTTGAAAAAATGGAAAAATCCCTGTTTGAAGAACTCAGAGGCGAGGATGACGCAGAGATTGAAATTCCTTTGGAAAAATCATTGCTCAGGCGTGAAGACTCTGGCGCGTTTATGACTGAAGAGCGATTGAACGCATGGACCCGGCTGATGCTTGAAGACGCTGAAATTTCTGATTTTTTTGTTACCACCAGCCGTGCGGTATTTGACTTTCTGGCAGAAAAGACGCCTCATCTTGCGCCGTATTCTTCAAAAGATATACCTGCTGAAAAATTGAGCGTTTATGTTGCAGAAGGCGAATCTCCGCGCATGTTTTTTGCCCGATGCGCGGGGATCCGCAATGAAACGCCGCCATCGGAAAAGTATCGGGACACATTCATCGGATTGCTGAATATCTGACAAAATCCGAAGGATTGATATGATTATAGAAGAGATATAGAGAATATATAACAATCCCGAAGAGATGACATATTTCACCCCTTCGGGGTTTTCAAACATTTTGAAATTGCTGATCTCTATAATCATTCCACCCCTTCGGGGTTTTTTGCGTAATCTCTTGATTGAAAGGAAAAACACTGATGAAAAACATGATCCGAATTGCAGGCTTTTCGCTGCTTATCCTGATGGCTGCAACCACTGCCCTGTATGCGGCGGTGGGCTGCGATCTCAATGATCCGGATAAAGATGTGGCGCGGCTCTTTCCCGGCTCTACGGGCTATAAAACGCTGTATCTGTCCATAGACAAAAAGGGCGGAGACGCGTTGCTTAAAGAAATCGAAAAGCGGTTGGGGGATAAATTTCAGGGGTTATTTGAAACTGCGGATGTGCCTTACACTGTTTATGAGGTGTTGAAAGACAAGGAAAAAATCGGTTATATTCACGGCGTGAATCAGAAAGGGCAGTACGGCGGCATTCAGGTCTTTTTAGCCCTTGATTTGAACGGAATTATCAAATCATTTTACTTTCAGAAGCTCACCTCCAAAGCAGCCAAAGAATTGAGAGACCCGGCATTCGGAAAGCAATTTGAAAACCTGAATCTGTCGGATTTTTACAAGTATGACGTGGTTTCAGCTAAGGCAATCACGCCGGGCAAAGTGGAATCTGTTAAAAACCCCGCGCCTGACGCAGAAGCCGATTTCAAAGCTGCCATCAGAGCCACCAAAAAAAATCTGATTCTGATGGATGAGTTTGCTTTTCAGAATAAATATCTCAGCGAATTTCATCCCAAATAATCATCCCAATTCAAGCTGCTGCACCAAAAGGAGGTTATCAGATGTTCGGAAATATCAGGCTCAGTCTCAAACTGGCTATCGGTTTCGGGCTTATCATGCTGCTGCTCGGATTAGGAATGGCAACCTATCATGTTGCTGTGAAGTCTGCGATAAACAATTTCGGCAATCTGATGAAAACAGAAATTGCTATTTCAAATCATGCTGCTGAAATCGAAAATCTGATGCTGCAATGCCGCAGAAATGAAAAAGATTTTCTGCTTCATCTGGATAAAAAATATCTCGAACCTTATGACAAGAATATCGCTGACCTCATCAAAGAAGCGCAATCCCTATCTGACATTGCAAAGCAGGCAGCAAATGAGAAAATGTCAGGAATGGCAGAAAAAATCATTGAATATGCCAAAGATTACGCCAAAGCGTTCAAAGAATTGTCCGCAGATTGGGAAATCAGGGGATTGAATCACAATTCGGGATTGCAGGGAAAGTTCAGAGCAGTCATTCATGGCATTGAGGAAAAGATAGGAAAATACGAAGATCAGAAAGCGCAATCGCTGATGCTGATGATTCGCAGGCATGAAAAAGACTATCTGCTTCGTGAAAATGAAGAATATATCAGGGCAACGCATACTGCCGTTGAAAATCTGTTCAGGCATTTCAAAGAATCCGATGGATTGAAAAAATATGTGTCTGATGTTGAAAAAGAGTTGTCCGCTTATAAAGACGCTTTTGACAAGCTCACGGATCAGGACAAAAAGATCAGCGTTCTTACGGAAAATATGCGGCAGGCAGTGCATAAAATTGAGCCGCTTACTGAAGACATCCATAAACAGGCGGGCGATGCGGCAGATCTCAAAACCGCCGACACGAACAGGATGGCAAATTTATACACCATCTGGGCAATCATTATCGGGCTTGCTGCGATTGCTTTCGGGGTCATTATAGCGTATTTCATCACCCGAAGCATTACAAGACCGGTTCTCAGCCTTGTTCAAAGCGCAAACCAGATTGCCGGAGGAGATTTAAGCCAAGAAATCCATATCCGGCAAAAGGATGAGATAGGAGAACTTGCTGATTCTTTTCGGAATATGCAGAAGACCATCCGAAGCGTCATGGACGAAACAAATATACTGATTCAGGCGGTTCGGGATGGCAGGCTGCAAACCCGCGGTAATGCCACGTCTTTTGCCGGAACATGGCAGGAATTGGTTCACGGCATCAACAGCCTGATAGAGGCGTTTGTCGCGCCGATTACCATAACCGCCTCGTATATTGAGCGGATTTCCAAAGGCGATATTCCTGAAAAAATCACCGATGAATACAGAGGCGATTTCAGCCATATCCGAAATAATCTGAATGCGCTGATTGATTCTACCCATGATGTTACCCGAATTGCCGAAGATATTGCCAAAGGAAATCTTTCTGCTGACTTCAAGACGCGCTCGGAGCATGACAAGCTGATGCGGGCGTTGATGGCGATGAAACAAAGAATCAGAGATGTTTTAAAAGAAACAGAAGCGCAGATTCAGGCGGTCGGCAGCGGCATATTGACGACTCGCGGGAATGCCGCATCATTTGAGGGATGCTGGAATGAGCTTGTTGTGGGCATCAACAACCTGATTGAGGCGTTTGTCGCGCCGATTACCATGACCTCTGCAAATATCGAACGGATTTCCAAAGGCGATATTCCTGAAAAAATTTCCCAAGTCTTCAAGGGCGATTTCAATCAGATCAGAAACAGCCTGAACCTGCTGGTTGACGCCATGAATGACATTACCCGGCTTGCCGAAGAAATGGCTAAGGGAAATCTGACGGTTGAAGTTAAAGAGCGATCTGACAAAGATACGCTTATGCAGGCTTTAAATTCCATGATCAGAAAACTCAACGAGATTGTGATTTCAGTCAGGGCTGCGGCAAAGAACGTGGCTGCCGGGAGCGAGGAATTAAGCTCCGGCTCTCAGGAAATGTCGCAGGGCGCAAATGAGCAGGAGGCGGCGGCAGAACAAACTTCCGCCTCAATGGAGCAGATGGTCTCCAGCATCCGTCTGAATGCGGATAATGCCATGCAGACGGAGAAAATTGCCATAAAATCCGCAGAAGATGCTAAAAAAAGCGGAAAAGCCTTCAGAGAAACCATCGGGGCAATGAAATCTATTGTCAAAAAAACTTCCGTTATTGAAGAAATTGCCCGTCAGACCAATCTCTTGGCATTGAACGCGGCAATTGAGGCAGCACGGGCAGGAGAATATGGCAGAGGATTTGCCGTAGTGGCGTCCGAAGTCCGAAAACTTGCCATGAAAAGTCAGAGCGCGGCTTCCGAAATCGGCGAAATCTCAGCTTCGAGTATGGAAATTGCCCAGAATGCCGGAGAAATGCTGGAGAATCTTGTGCCGGATATTCAGAAGACCGCAGAATTGGTTCAGGAAATCAGCGCGGCAAGCAGAGAACAGAATGCGGGCGTGGAGCAGATCAACAAAGCCACGCAGCAGTTGGATCAGGTGATTCAGCAGAATGTTTCTACATCTGAGGAAATGTCTTCGATGTCTGAAGAATTGTCCGGGCAGGCGGAAGAACTCAGGCACACCATCGGATTTTTCAAGGTCTCCGATATGGGCGCGGCTGAAGACAAGTCCCTTCGCAAAAAAGTCAGGGGCAGAAACGCCGGAGTAAAGAAAAGTAAAATCGAAGTGACTGAAAATACCGAAGATGATGAGGATAATGCGTTTGAGCGATATTGACCCGGAATCATTAAATCCCTTTAAAACAGGAGAAAACAGATGGCAGATTGTATTTTTTGCAAGATTGTAAAAGGCGAAATTCCCAGTTTCAAAGTGTATGAGGATGATACTGTTTTTGCGTTTGCAGACATCAATCCTATTTCAGACGGACACACCCTGATTATTCCTAAAAAACACGCTGAAAACATCTGGGAAATTCCGGCAGATGATCTGGCGGCAATCCATCGGGCGTCCAAAAAAGTAGCAGCTGCCCTGAAATCATCGCTGAATCTTGATGGGGTTGCGGTCTTACAGTTGAACGGTCGGGGCGTGAATCAGGTCGTGATGCACTATCATCTTCATCTGATTCCCCATATCAGCGGAAATCCGAAATTTTTTATGACGGATTGGGAACTCAAGCCGGGGAATATGGATGTTATCAGAAAGAATGCTGAAAAAATTGCTTCGGCGATTGCGGCGTAATCCCGGTTCTGAACCGCTGATTTATCTGACTTCCTCTGATTTCTATGAGTTATGCAGTTGAAACCCGATTGCCATGTTTTCTAAATCCGAAGGATTGATATGATTACAGAAAATATGCAGACTGAGGAACAGAATCCCGAAGGGATGGTATATATCTCACCCCTTCGGGGTTTCCGATCTTTTTGAAAATACAGATTTCTATAATCATCACACCCCTTCGGGGTTAAAATTCAACTGCGTAACTCCTAATATAATTCAGAAGCGTATGAAAAACGCCGGTGCGTGCTGGAAAGAAAGCAATGCCGGAAATATGTTGTCACTCAGAATACTGTGTGCAAACGGGCAATGCGAAGACTATTGGGAAAAAGCTGATCGGAGATGAAAAATAACACTTTTAATTACACCATCCTCAATGTGATTTATGATATGTTTATCTTATCACATCTCGGAGCTTATCTTAATGGCATTGTCCCCCCGGTCCCTCCCCTGAAAGGAGAGGGGGAGTACTGATGATGTCTCCCCCCCCCCTTCCCTTTCAGGGAAGGGGGCCGGGGGGTTAGGTGAGTAGCTCAGTTTTTTTCCTTCAGGCTGCCGGGATCGGCTTTCCAGTAAATGCCATCGGAATCGCTTGAAACCGGTGTGTAATTCAGCGTAACTTCGTATTGAGCGC
>DYRC01000114.1 GCA_020718925.1 Desulfonema limicola | reverse complement strand
ATGAAAATCACAATCCGAATTGACGCAGAAGCGCAGGATAATCGCCGCAAGGTGTTTGCCGATGATATTCCCTCATATCATCTGACGGATGAGGAACTTCAAAGTCTGCTCAGAGAATCAGGCAAAGGCTTTTGGAAAAAAGATCAGCAAGTCGGCGCAAATATCGGCGGGGAATTATTCAGGATTCTCAACGGCTCCGGCAGGCAATTGGAACGCATTGTCAATGATGCCTTCAAAACCGGCAAGCCGCTTGAACTTTATCTGGATATTCCGTATCATTTCAGCGCGATTCCGTTCGAACTGCTCTGGGATAAGGATTTTTTGCTGCTCAGGCAGAATCCGCAGATTCACATTATCCGAAAAGTCAGCAGCAGAAACAGCCGGAATCAGACGCCTCCTGAAAAAAATCCTCTGAAAATCCTGTTTATGGCTTGTTCGCCGACCAATTTACCGGCTAATCAGGTCTTGCAATTTGAAAAAGAGGAAGAAAAAATCTGGGCTTCTGTTGAAAAACTTCAGGCTGATCTGATCATCGAAGATTCCGGCTCTCTGTCCGGGCTTTCGGATTCGCTGATCGAAGGCGGCGGCAGATTCGACATGCTTCACATTACCGGACATGCGAATATCGAACATCAGACAGGTCCCGTGTTTTACATGGAAGATGACATCGGCAGCTTGGATAAAGTTACACCGGACAGGCTTTGGGAGGCGCTCAGAGATTTTCCGCCGAAATTGCTGTTTTTATCAGGATGTCTTACTGCCAAAAGCGATAAAGTCAGCGGTGCGGAATCATTCGCATTTCAGATGGTTGAAAAAGGCATTCCGATGGTTCTGGGCTGGGGGCTGCCGGTATCCGATATTGCCGCAACACGCATGACTGCCGAACTTTATCGCTGTCTCGGCATGGGCAAATCCGCAACCGAAGCTGTGCATAGCTCGCGGCAAGCCATGAAAAACGATTATCATCCGTGGAATCTTCTGAGATTGTTTTCCGATGACACGCCTTTACAGCCGCTGATTGCGCCCGGTCAGAAATTGCGCCGTTTTTCAGCCCGGAAAACCACTCATACCTTTCTTGCAAACAGCCACGTCAGAATTTTGGAAAAAGGTTTTGTCGGCAGACGCCGTGAAATTCAGAAAGGCGTGCAGGTGTTGAAAGGCATTCCCGAAAATAACGAATCTCCCCGCTGCGGTCTTCTGATTCGGGGACCTGCGGGCATCGGCAAATCCTGTCTTGCGGGAAAACTCATTGAGAGATTTCACGACCATGAACTGCTCGTCATTCACGGAAAACTTACCGCGCCTGACCTGATTATCAGGCTGAAAAATCTGTTTGACAGAAAAGGCAATTCCGCAGGTCTTGAGATTCTGAAGCAGGATATTGATATTGAAGAAAAATTAAAGGCTTTGTTCAGATGCGCGTTTGAAGATATGCCAATGATTCTGTACTTTGATGATTTCGAACAGAATCTGATTCAGGAGCGTGAACCGTATATCCTGACTTCCGAAGCCGTGAAATTGCTTGCGCCCATATTGACAGCTTCGGATTGGACAGACGGACAGGTCAGGCTGATGATCAGCAGCCGGTATCCTTTTGCGCTTGAAACTGACGGGGAAAACCTTGCGGGCAGGCTTGCCGATATAACGCTTGCTTCGTTTCAGGATTCTGACCTTGAAAAAAAAATTGCAGAATGTCCCAATATCGGCAGAAGTTCCCATAAACAACTGTATCTGAACGTCGGCTCCGGCAATCCCCGTCTTCTGGATTGGCTGGAAAAGATTGCCGAAGATGAGAAAAAATATGACTTAAAAGAAATTGAGCAGTTGCTTGAAAAAGAACGGGACAGGTATATCGGATATATTGCCGATATTCTGAAAAATGCGGAAGGCACTGATTTCAGTCGTTTTCTGTCTCAGGCTGCCGTGTTCCGCCGTCCGGTAAAAGCTGAGGCTTATGACGGTTTCGGAGACAGGACGCTGTTGGAAAGAGGCGTGAATCTCACCCTGATTGAAAAAGAACATTCAAGAGGACATGAGGCGGTTTATCGGGTGATGCCTGTGATTCGGGAGCAGCAATGGAACGGATTGTCCGCAGAGCAGCAGGATTCTGCGAAGGAGATGGCGAGCCGGTGGTATGATAAATTGCTTGAAAATGAAGGGAATCATTCATACACTTCGCTTCAGGAAGGTGTGTATCATGCTTTGAAAGCCAAGAGGGTTCGGCAGGCTTGCAGACATGCGATTCCGCTCGGACACTTGATGAATAAAATGCAACTATATTATGAATTTGCATTCATGCAGCAGGAAGTGGCGAATCAGGTTAGCGATGAGGTTATTGCAGAGGCTATTCGGGAAAAGGATAAAAATGTTGCGGTGCTGCTGAGTAATTTAGGAGCGGCTTATGATATGCTCGGTGATTATCCGAATGTCATCAGATGGACGGAAAAAGCTTTGCCGATTGACATAGAAATCTTTGGTGAAAATCATCAGGCAGTAGCAATCCGCTACAACAATCTCGGCGCGGCTTATAAATCATTGGGTGAGTATGCCAAAGCGATTGAGTTTTATAACCGTGCGCTTGACATTGACCAAAAGAACTTCGGAGAAAATCATCCTAATGTAGCGAGAGAATACAACAATCTCGGCTTGGCTTATGATAACTTGGGCGAGTATGAAAAAGCGATTGAGTTTTATCAGCGGGCGCTTGGCATTAATCGCAAGAACTTCGGAGAGAATCATCCGCATATAGCAATTGACTACAACAATCTCGGCATGACTTATCATGCTTTGGGCAAGTATGAGAAAGCGATTGAGTTTTTGCGGTGTGCTACTGACATTGATCTGAATAACTTCGGAGAAAATCATCCTTCAGTAGCAAGGGAATACAACAATTTAGGATTGGCTTATTATAATTTGGGGCAGTATGAGAAAGCGATTGAGTTTTATGAGCGGGCGCTGGAAATATTGAGAAATTTCTTTGACGATAATCATCCGAGCGTTAAGAGAACTATGAACAATCTGGAACTTGCGAAACAAGCCCGGAGTGTGAACCGTTGATTACGCTGATTTTTGAATCAGGATTGAAGGATTTTGTAAGGATTGAAGGATTTTGTAAGGATTGAAGGATTTTCAATAAAGCCACGAAATTTATTTCGGTTATGAACCACCGAAAAAATACGATTTTAAAAAGGAGAAATATTATGAAGCATGAAGCCAATTTTGACGAATTTATCAAAGATTGTCTGGCAGGAGCGGAGCGGAAAGCTACTGATGAGAAAATCATCGGCTTTGAAGCTGTTCTGACAATTCTGGTGTATGAAGTCGTCCGCCCCATGATGCCGGAAATCCGTAAATGGATTGAGCTTGCCATAATTCCGATTGACCTGAAACGCCAAGAGATTAGAAAAAAACTTGAAGAGTATGCTCTTGAAAGAGAATTGGATTTTGAACAGGCGGAAAAAGCTGCAAATGCGATTGTGAAAAATTTCAGTGTTGATAAATTGAAGAAGCTGGCTGGTATCTGATTAAAATCATGGGCTATTACGAATATAAATAGCCCATGCCTTCAGGTGGGAATTGAGGGAATTTTTCAATCTTGGCAATCTTCAAATCCTGTGAATCGTGGTTCAAGACAAGAAAAGGAGAAAACATAATGGCATTACATAACAAACAACGGGTTATCGCACAGATACCCGTTCATATTTATCAGGCATTATCTCAGGCGGCGGAGCTTTCCGGCGCAAATCTCCAGCAGTTTATGATTCAGTCAGCCTTTGAAAAAGCTCAGTCTGTGATTGAAAAAGAGCGTGTCATTCATTTAAGCTCACAGTCAGCGGCTTTGTTTTTCGATATGCTTGAAAATCCTCCGGCTCCGAATCGGAAACTCAGAGATGCCATGAAACTTTATAAAAAGACGTTTTCAGATGCTGAAAATAAAAACGCTTGAAAAAGAACATGATCGTTCCCGATTTGATTGCGGCACAGAGGCGTTGAATCTGTTTCTGAAAAATACCGCCCGACAGCATGTTGTCAAAGGTATCTCAAAAACCTTTGTTCTGATTGAAAATACTGCCCCGACAGAGATTATCGGATTTTTCACCTTAGCTTTTTGTGAAATTGTGGTTGCAAAACTGCCTCACAAATACGCTAAAAAATATCCTCCGAAAGCTCCGGGTGCGAAACTTGCCAGACTCGCTGTTGATAAAAATTTTCAACGCAGGGGATATGGTTCAATTATGATGATGAATGCGATTGAGCGTGTTATTATGGTTTCTGAACATCTTGGCATTATCGGCTTTTTTGTGGATGCAAAAGATGAGCAGGCTGAAGCGTATTATGAACAATTCGGGTTTATTCCGCTGCCTGATAATCCGTTGGAATTATTTATTCCGCTTGAAACTCTGCGGCAGACTTATGTTCTGAATCATGATGAAAGGATTTTGTAAGGATTGAGGGATTATCGGAATTTTTCAATCTTGGTAATCTTCAAATCCTGTGAATCGTGGTTCAAGACAGGGATTTGAACCGTTGATTACGCTGATTTTTCTGATTGCACTGATTTTTTTGCTCGTGGAAATCAGAGAAAATCCGTGTAATCAGCGGTTCAAAGGAGTTAGGGGATTTTTCAATCTTGGTAATTTTCAAATCCTGTGAATCGTGGTTCAGGACAGGGATTTGAACCGTTGATTACGCTGATTTTTGAATCAGGATTGAAGGATTTTATAAGGATTGAAGGATAAAAGAGCTTTCGGCAATCTGAATATATCCTTGAATCCGTTATCATCTTTCAATCCTGATTCAAGACAAAAAACGGAGGCATAATGAACAAAGAGCAGATTATTAACATATTGAATACACATTATGACGAACTGAAGAAATTCGGTGTGAAATCTCTTGCTCTGTTCGGATCGGTCGCAAGAGGGGAAGAAAATATAAACAGCGATACAGATCTGCTGGTGGAATTTGATCCGAGTTATGACAGAATAGGTCTTATCGCATTTATGAGACTTCGTTATCATCTGGAGGAACTTATCGGAACCCGTGTTGATCTTGTAACACCGAATGCGCTGAAACGGCAGTTGAAAACCCGAATCCTGAAAGAAGCGATATATGCCGGCAAGAGACTGGAAGCTGCGGATTGAGGATATTCTTGAAGCAATTCAGGAAATTATTCAATACACCGATGGAATGACGTTTGAAGCCTTTTGTAAGGATACGAAGACGGTAAAGGCTGTTTTATACTGTATTGCGGTTATCGGCGAGGCAGTCCGTCATATTCCGCATGATGTCAGAATGAAATATTCCGAAATCCCTTGGAGAGAAATCGGCGATATGCGGAATGTCGTTATTCACGAATATTTCGGAATTGATACGGATATTCTTTGGAAAACGGTTTGTTATGATTTGCCTTTATTGGAATCATCTCTGAAACGGATTACAGATGAATCCGGGATGATGCAATTAAGGTTGAGATAGCCGGGATTTTTCAATCATGGTAA
The DNA here is from genome assembly GCA_020718925.1 of Desulfonema limicola. Lineage (GTDB taxonomy): Bacteria > Desulfobacterota > Desulfobacteria > Desulfobacterales > DYRC01 > DYRC01. The sequence goes on along the minus strand of DYRC01000114.1, from coordinate 6,156 downwards.
TCTAAAAATCCTGTGAATCGTGGTTCAAGACAAACTTCCTTTGAGAAATATTGTTATTCAGCGCGTAATTCGGGTAATTTTTTTTTGAGTTCCCTTAATTTTCATTCAGATAGTCGAAGCTGTGTTCCAAACGACTTATCAAACAGTTCATCGGATTGATATTCAACGCATTTGTGAAGCTGGCGGAATTGTTCCGTAAGCATTTGGGCAAACAAGGTCAGTTCAGAGCCTCCGCCCGAACTTCCCCCGATGTTGCGGACAAGAAGCTGCTCTCCTAGCCGATCTTCGGTTGCCTTGATTCTGCCCCATATTGCCCGGTAACTCATTTTCAATTCTTTTGCCGCAGCCTGAATCGAACCTAATCTTTGAATCGTTTCAAGCATTTTCAATCTTCCCAAGCCGAAAACCACATTGCCTTGATTATCTTCAATCCAGACTTTGGAGCGTAGATGAAATGATTTTGACGTATCTGACATAAGTATCTTTTATCACAAGTCAGAAAGCAAATTCAAGAATAAAGGCGTCAAAGCGATATATCAAATTGACATATTATTAAAACCATGCTAACAATCCTTTTAAAAATCATTGCTTTAGCAATAATATATGAACATACACAGAAAACCCACCATCCGACTGCATTTGTGGCTTGAAACCGATGACGGACTGTTTTTCGGATATGGCAGAGCGCATCTGCTTGAAAAAATAGAAAAATACGGCTCACTCAAAAAAGCTGCCGAGAGTATGGGCATGTCTTATCGGGCAGCGTGGGGGAAAATCAAAGCTTCCGAAGCCATCTTGGGAGAGCAATTGATCGTTCAGTCCGGCAGTAAAAAAGAAGGATGTTCGCTCACGCCTTACGGAAAAGCCTTGAAAGATCAGTTCATGCGCTGGTTTGAAGAAGTGGAAAATGTTGCGGTTCAGAAAGCATCGGAAATATTTATATCGCCCGTAAAACGTTATGAAGACCGAAATGGATGATTCTGATATATGTTAAACATAACATATTAAAATAACTTAAAAATATTTGACATCTCTTCTTTCCTGTGTCAATACAGGATAACCCTTTTATCGAAAGGAGGAGTATGCCATGAAAGTTACCCGCCGGGAATTTCTGATGCTTTCCGGTCAAGCCGGGGCATATCTTGCACTGTCTTCCTGTATGGGAATTGACACGAAGCCTGTGAAAGAGTATGTCGAAGACTTGAAAAAAATTGACAAGCTCAAGACCGCCAAACAGACGACTTCTTTGTGTTATTACTGTTCTGTAACCTGCGGACTGATTTGCAGCACTGACCCCAAAACCGGAAAAATCTTCAATATTGAAGGCGATCCGGATCATCCCATCAGCGAAGGCGCGTTGTGTGCCAAAGGCGCAGCCATGCTCCAGACCACCGAACTCAACGAGCATCGGCTGACCAAAGTTTTATATCGCGCACCTTACAGCGACAAATGGGAACCCAAACCCTTAGACTGGGCAATGATGGAAATTGCCAAAAAAGTCAAAGCGTTAAGAGACAAAGATTTTATCCTGAAAAATGCCAAAGGGCAGGAAGTCAATCGTTTGGAAAGCCTTGCTCACATGGGAAGCTCCAAGTTGGATAATGAAGAATGCTGGGCAATTACGACCATGATGCGTTCTTTGGGGCTTGTCCAATTGGATCATCAGGCAAGGGTCTGACACGCGCCGACTGTTGCGGCTCTGGCAGAGTCGTTCGGACGCGGTGCAATGACCAATCACTGGATTGACCTTCAACATGCAGACTGTATTCTGATTATGGGCAGCAATGCGGCAGAAAACCATCCCATATCCTTCAAATGGGTGCTGAGAGCAAAAGACAAAGGCGCGAAAATTATCAATGTTGATCCGCGCTTTACACGCACGTCTTCTCAGGCGGATGTCTATGCGGCTTTGCGTTCCGGCACAGATATCGCTTTTCTTGGCGGCATGATTAAGTATATTCTGGACAATAACAAATATTTTTCCGATTATGTCCTGAATTACACCAATGCCGCTTGTATTGTGGATGAAAAATTCAATTTCAATGAGGGACTTTTCTCCGGCTATGATCCGGCAACCCGGAAATATGACAAATCCTCATGGGTGATAAAAAAAGACGCCAAAGGATTGCCGGAAAAAGACCCGACGTTCAAAAACCCCCGCTGTGTATTGCAGATGCTCAAAAAGCATTATTCGCGCTACACGATTGAAAAAGTTTCCGAGATTACCGGAACACCGGTTGACGATTTGAAAACTGTGTATGAGTTGTATTCGGCTACCGGCGTGGCGGACAAAGCAGGAACCATCATGTACGCGCTCGGCTGGACTCAGCATACGGTCGGATCGCAGAATATCCGTACCATGTGCATGATTCAACTGCTGCTCGGCAACATCGGCATCTGCGGCGGCGGCGTCAATGCGCTTCGCGGAGAACCCAATGTTCAGGGATCAACGGATCATGCCATTTTAACGCATATTCTGCCGGGTTATCTCAAAGCTCCGGCAGCATCTCAGCCCACGCTTCAGGCATATTTAGACAAGGCTTTTGTCAAGTCTGCGGATCCGCAATCTGCAAACTGGTGGCAGAATTACCCGAAATACATCACCAGCCTTCTGAAAAGCTGGTTCGGCGATAAAGCCGTAAAAGACAATGATTTCGGATACCGTTGGCTGCCCAAAGCCGATGATGGGTATGATTCCACGCTGCTCAGTATGGTTGACCGGATGTATGAAGGCAAAGTCAAGGGATTTTTTGTCATCGGTCAGAATCCCGCGTGCAGCCTTCCCAATGCCGGCAAAGTCAGAGAAGCCATGACGCATCTGGACTGGTTGGTTCATGCCAATATTTTCGACAATGAAACCGCATCTTTCTGGAAAGGTCCGGGCTTGGATCCCAAAAAAGTGAAAACCGAAGTATTTCTGCTTCCCGCAGCCGCGTCTATGGAAAAAGAAGGCAGCATGACCAACAGCGGCAGGTGGGCGCAGTGGAAATACAAGGCATACACTCCTCCGGGAGATGTATTGTCGGTCGGCGACATGATTTATCGCCTGATGGCAAACATCAAAAAGCTGTATTCATCGGAAAAAGGCGCGTTTCCTGATCCGATTCTGAATCTGAGTTGGGATTATGCTGATGCAAAAGGCATGTTTGATCCGGTGAAAGTGGCAAAAGCTATCAACGGATATTTTCTCGAAGATGTTACCATCGCTGACAAAACCTATAAAAAAGGCGAATGTGTACTGTCATTTGCGCTGCTTCAGGCAGATGGCAAAACCTCATCCGGCAACTGGCTTTATGCGGGAAGTTTTGCTCAGGACGGAACCAATCTCATGGCTCGGCGCAAAAAAGACGATCCGACCGGATTGGGGCTGTATCCGCAATGGGCATGGTGCTGGCCCGTCAATCGCCGTGTTCTGTATAACCGCGCTTCGGTGGATGTGAACGGCAAGCCTTACAATCCCAAAAGAGCGCTGCTGGCATGGGTGGATGGCAAATGGGTCGGCGATGTGCCGGACGGACCCTGGCCCCCGATGGCAGATAAGGAAAAAGGCAAATATCCCTTTATTATGAAACCGGACGGTATATCCTCGCTGTTCGGTCCCGGTATGGCAGAAGGACCTTTCCCGGAGCATTATGAACCGCTGGAAGGACCTTTGGCAAGAAACCTGATGTCTGCCCAACTGAACAATCCGGCAATCAAACTGTTCACCAAAGACTGCGACAAATTTTCAGGCTGTGATCCGAGGTTTCCATTTGTCTGCACCACCTACACCAGCACCGAGCATTGGTGTACCGGCGCAATTACCCGGTGGCAGTCATGGCTTACCGAAGCGCAGCCCGAAGCGTATGTGGAAATCAGCCATGAATTGGCAGAAGCAAAAGGCATCAAGAACGGCGACAGAGTCAAAGTTGAATCCATTCGCGGCTCTGTAAAATGCGTGGCAATGGTAACAACCCGTTTCCGACCATTTAAAATCGGAGATCAGATGATTCATCAGGTCGGAATGACATTCAATTACGGATGGCTGTTCCCGAAAGATTGCGGAGATTCTGCCAATCTTCTCACGCCGACCGTAGGCGATGCCAATACCATGACGCCGGAATACAAAGCGTTTATGGTCAACGTGGCAAAGGAGGTGTGAGATGTCAGAAGGAAAATCCATACTGGTTGATACCTCAAGATGCACGGCATGTCGCGGATGTCAGGTGGCATGTAAGCAATGGAACCAACTTCCCGGCACTCAGACCAAAAACTGGGGAAGTTATCAGAATCCTGCGGATTTATCCGCCCAGACGTGGAAACTGGTTCGTTTTGCCGAAGGGAAAAAAGACAATGGCAAGCCGTATTGGTATTTCTTTTCGGATCAGTGCCGTCATTGCATTGAGCCGCCGTGCAAAGCCACAGCGGGCTATGAAGAAGCGATTTCTCAGGATGCACAGACCGGCGCAGTAATTTACAGCGCGAAAACAAGCGAACTCAATGCCAAGGAAATCGTTGATTCCTGTCCCTACAACATTCCCAGACAGGATGAAAAAACCAAAGCATTGTTCAAATGCACGATGTGTCTTGACCGAATCAGCAACGGACAAATTCCGGCTTGTGTCAAATCCTGTCCCACCGGAGCTATGGTATTCGGGGACAGAGAAGAGATTCTGGAAAAAGCACAAAAGCGCGTTGAGCAACTTAAAAAGACCTATCCCAAAGCTCAGGCAATTGATGCGGATACGGTCAGAGTGATTTATATTGTTACAGATGATCCTTCAAAATATCATCAGTACGCGGCAAGTTAATCCATTTTAAAATTATTCGGGCGGGGTGAAGTTTTGCCCTGCCTGATTGTCTGAACCGGGATTTGAACCGCTGATTATGCTGATTTTTCTGATTACGCTGATTTTGTTATCATGGAAATCATAAAAAATCAGCGTAATCAGCGGTTCGGAATTTAGGACTTATTATGAAAAACAGCCAGAATATTGCCGATAATATTTATCAGGCAATCCAAGAGATCAAACGCCGAACGCCTGCTTTTGACAATATATTCGATGCTTTCGGAGAACTCATTGCTGCCAAAGCCTGTTTCAAAGCGCAGCTTACTTTGCCTGATACGGATGATACATTCAAACCGGATCCGCTTCGGTTTTCTCAGGGCGTGTCTTTATTGACGGGGAAAACGCTTAATCTTGATAAAAGCGATTATCTGAAAGCAGCAGACAGCCTGTTTCCGGCAATGGAAAAAGGATTTCCCAAAATAGCCCTGAATATTCACGCTGTGAAACAAGCCATTGAAAATCAGCAGCTATCTCCCGAAATATTCATGCAGGTATTGCTGAACGGTGAAGATGAAAAATTTCAAAAAATCAGCAATGAATTGACGATTGAACCTCAACTGCTGCGGTTTATCATCGGACAGATAACAAAGCCGTTTCTGGAAAAGCAGGCAGAAGCATTGCAACCTCTGATTCAGGAGCTTCAATGGCATAAAGGCTATTGTCCGATCTGCGGATCATATCCTGAATTAAGCATCTTACAGGGTCAGACCGGTGAGCGGTGGTTAAGATGCGCTGTCTGCGCCAATGAATGGCGGTTTATCAGAATAAAATGTCCGGTATGTGAGAATGACAAAGCTGATGACATGGAACTGATTTTTTCTGAAGAGCGTCCGCATGAACGCGCGGAGCTTTGCCATTCATGTAAAAAATATCTGATCGGTTTTGATCTTCGGAAATATTCGCAAGCGATTATCTTTGATGTTGAACGGCTAGGCGCGTTGTATTTGGATGTCGCGGCTCAGGAAAGAGGGTATTTTCCGATAGCCGAGAATGCTTGGAATATGATGGATTAAGCCCTGTCCGATGAGGATGTGGATTTTCTTTTTTCTTGCGCTTGAAAGTTCAAGCTGTTAAAATTCTTTCATTATGAAAACCGACTCCCTATTCTACGAACTGTTCAAAGCGCATCCGGCAAGCCTTTTTGAACTTGCAGGACTTGAGGCTGACGGCGAATACGTCTTTGAAAGCATCACCGTCAAAAGCACGGAAAAACGCGTGGACGGCTTTTTCAGAAGCACGGACGGCAGCGGACAGAATATTTTTCTCGAAGTCCAGGGCTACGGCGACCGTAAGATATATTGGAGACTGTTAAGAGAAATATCAACCC
>DYRC01000113.1 GCA_020718925.1 Desulfonema limicola | reverse complement strand
TATTTAAATTGTTATTTTTCAACATGTTGTGAAAAGTTCGGGCATAATCAGGACGATGAGTTGTCGGAACTGGGAGACAAAATTCTGGAGTGGGATTCGTTTGACATGATTCTGCAATGGGTTGAGCAGCGGAAAAAAACAGACCGGATAGCAGAAAAAAAGCGATTTTCCTTGATTTTTCAAATCGCCTTTTCACATTCCTCAAAAATCCGGACGCCGCATGATCGGCATATCTCATGATCAAGACGCCGGATTATTTCCGAAATCGCTTTGTTTTCCGTAGAAAACAGATGATCGTCTCCGATAATCTCAAGATATTCCCCGCGCTCCAAAAAATCATGTACCTCATGCTTGACCCGGCAGAGCCAAAGGCGTTTGTTGAGCTTTTTCCGGCGCATGGTTTCCTGAGTCAGCATGAGCGCGCCGGATACGTCAATAAAATTGATGCCGATGCCCACCATCAGAAGATGCTTGGGATTATCTTCATCAATTTTTTCCAATGCTTCGGCAACATGATTGACCGCGCCGAAAAACAGCGATCCGTCAATCCGCAGAATTTTCAGTTGGGGACATTCTTTTAAATCTCTTCTTTCCGTGTTGACAAGGCGGCGTCTTGGGTCTTGCGGATCAGGAGCTAATACTGCAATGCGGGGATGAGCAGTTTGGGTCAGATATGCTGCCAATGACAGAAAAACGCCCGCATAAATGGCAAATTCAAGGTGAAACAACAAGGTTCCGATAAATGTAACCAGCAGGACAAGCGATTCGGATCTGCTGCTTTTGATGATTTCCCGGATGTGATGAACGTCAATCAGTTTGAACGCCACAACCAGAATCACCCCGCCCATCGCAGACATGGGCAGATACGCAGTCATGGGTGCGACTGCCAGCAAAATCAGTGCAAGAAATATCGCAGCAAACACGCTGGCTAACGGCGTTACCGCGCCTGCCTGATAATTGATGCCGGAGCGGGTAAAAGAGCCTGAGCCTGCATAACTGGAGAAAAAACTGCCTACGATATTGGAAAGCCCCTGTCCGATAAATTCCTGATTGCCGTCAATATGCTGATTTGACGAAGATGCAATGGCGCGGGCAATAGACAGTGCTTCAATCAGCCCCAGCAATGCCACCGCCAATGCGCCCGGCGCAAGCATCTGTAAGGTATCCGCAGAAAAATCCGGAATGGAAAACGGCGGCAGACGGGCAGGCAGTTTTCCAAGCAGTCTCACGCCGTGCGCTTCTCCGTTCAAGGCAATACCGGATATGCTGCCGATAATCATGGCAAACAACAGCCCCGGACATCGGGGACATCGGATTTTGAAATACGCGGCAGAAATCAGTGTAATGACCGCAATCGCACTTTCATACGGATTGACATGCCCGGCTTCCCGAAAAAGATGAAACAGTGTGCTGATAAAAGACGCGCCGCCGGGAACGTGAACGCCCAAGGCATGTTTCAACTGCCCCGCAGCAATGAGAATTGCCGCACCTGCCGTAAAACCGACCACCACCGAATGCGAGACAAAATTAATCAGCGTTCCCAGCCTTGCCAATCCGAATGCCATCTGATAAATTCCTGCCATCAGCGTCAGCGTCAGCGTCAGACGGATAAACTCCGGCGTTCCGGGCTGAGCCAGCGGACTTAACGTGCTGAATATGATGATCGAAATCGCAGTTGTGGGTCCTGAGACCAGATGAAATGATGATCCGAATAGCGCGGCAATAACCGGCGTGATGATTGCCGTGTAAAGTCCGTATTCCGAAGGCAGACCCGCAACCATGGCAAAAGCCACGCCCTGGGGCAGAACAATGAACGCGCCGGTCAATCCGGCAAACACGTCGGCGCGAAGGCTCTGACAGGTGATCAGATGCCGCCATTTCAAAAAAGGAAAGAATCTTTTCATATCTTAAAATCCGCTATCATGTTTTTCTTGACTAAACCCATAATATAAACTATTTTCTCAATCTTCAACTAAATTTTATTCAGGAAATTCAAGAAGCATGGGAATACAGGAAAGAAAAGAACGGGAAAGAGAAAGACGGCGGCAGCAGATCATTGTCGCGGCAAAGCGGGTTTTTTCAGATAAAGGATTCAACCGGGCAACGATGGAAGATATTGCCAAAGAAGCGGAACTCAGCCCGGGAAGCTTATATCTGTATTTCAAAAACAAAGATGAACTATATGCCTCGTTATCGCTTCGGATACTTCAATACCTTCTGATACGGCTGGATCATGTCAGTCTCAATAAGGAATTGAATCCTGAGCAGAAAGTTGCTGCGCTGACAGATGCGATGCTGGATGTCTATGAATTTGATCCGGTAATTATTATCAATTTGTTTCATCTTCAGTCAAGCGAAACCTTAAAAAATCTGTCAGAGGAGCTTCTTACAGAAATCAAAGACTTATCCAGAAAATCTCTTGGCGCTATCGCGGGCATATTCAATGAAGGGATTGAAGCGGGCATTTATATTCAGGAGCATCCTATCGCGTTGGCAGATATTTTCTGGTCGTTGTTTTCCGGCATTATTTTGTGGGAATCCAGCAAAAATATTATTGATAAAAACAAAGACTATCTGAAAGACACGCTTAAAACTGCCTTTGAGGTCTTCAGTCGTGGATTGAAAAAGGAGGAATTATGAGTCTGCCTGAATCCGTTGTTACCATCATAGGCGATGACAAATGTCCGCTGTATTCTATCGGCGATCAGTTCAAGCTGACCGGAAAATCCCTGTTTCTTCCGAGCGGAAAACCTGCCTGCCTGATTCTGGTCGGCGATATTACCGAAGTTCTGATTCGCTATGAAAGCGCAACCGCCCCCCGATATGTATTTGATTGCAGCGGCTGTACCGGACTGATTCGGCTCGAATATGTCAAAGAACAGAAAACAGTCAGTACCGAATCTCAGATCAGATACAGCAGAGACCTTGATGCTCTGGCAGTTTTATTGAGCAAATACGCCTTTTTCCAATCATTGGACGAAGACAATATCAAGGAACTGATTTCCCTGCTCAAAGTCGCCCGGTTCAGCAAAGGCGAGTCCATCATCAAAAAAGGAGAACCCGGCAAGAATTTATATATCATCGTAACCGGAAAAATAGAAGTGGTGGGCGATGGGGGCATTCATATCGCATTTCTTGAAAAAAGCGATATTTTCGGGGAAATGAGTCTGTTAAGCGGCGATCCGGTCGGCGCGACCATCAAAGTCGTTGAGCCGGTTACGGTGTTATATCTTAATGGCAAGGATTTCAGAAATGTCTTAAATAAATTCCCATCGCTTCAGATGTATCTTGCCCGGCTTTTGGCAAAACGGCTGGCGAGAACCAATGTGGATCGCATTGAAGACATTGCATCCGGCATGGTCGGAAATCTGTCTGAAATGTCTCCGTCCGAGCTGTTTCAGGCATTCAACATCAATCATAAAACCGGTGTGTTAAGCCTGAATCTGCCCAGAGGACTTGCGGAAGTCGCTTTCCGGGATGGCGGCATGGTTCGTGCCGAATATATGGACACAGAAGGCAAAGAGGCGTTTTTTGAGATATTGAAAGAAAAAGACGGCTGGTTCAAGTTTCTGCCAGGTCTTTCACCCGAAGAACTTGAATTTCCCGAACTCGGAGATTTTATGTGGCTGCTGATGGAGGGGGCAAGACGGGCGGACGAAGCCTGCGCCTGCGACAAAGGGCTTTCCACTTCTGATGATGATGATTAGCCGCGCCCCCTTAAACCTTAAAATTTCCGTTTGATCCATTCGGGTCTGGGGCTGATTTCAATGGCTTTGCTGTAATCTGCCAGCCCCCGTTCATAATCGCCCTTTTCTTCCCAAACCTGTCCCCGATTATAATATGCCTCCGCATATTTCGGCTTCAATTCAATGGCTTTGGTAAAATCATCAATCGCCTTATCCAAATCCTTCTTCTTTATGCGGGCAACGCCTCTGTTGTAATATGCCTGTGCATGAGCGGGATTTTTCTCAATGACTTTGGTAAAATCGGAGACAGCAGAATCCGAATTGCCCTTTTTAAACCAGGCGATTCCGCGATTATACACGGCTTGCAGCATTCCCGGCTGAATGTCCATTGCTTTATTATAATCGCTGATAGCTTTATCCGGCTCGTTTTTTTCATCCCAGGCACTGCCCCGATTGTAATACGCATCCGCATAATTCGGATTAAGCGAAACCGCTTTGTTGTAATCAAGAATCGCCTTATCATAATCGCCTTTTTTGGCATATATCAAGCCCCGGTTATTGTATGCCTGATACATTTGGGGATTGTTTTCAATGGCTTTGGAAAAGTCGCTGACAGCGCGATCCGAATCATCCTTTCCCCGAATCAGTCCCCGGTTATTATACGCCTCGGCATAATCGGCTCTGATTTTAATCGCCTTATCATAATCCGCGACAGCTTTATCCGGCTCGCCTTTGCCTTCATAAGCAACTCCGCGGTTATTATACGCTTCGGCATAATCGGGTCTGAGTTCGATAGCCTTGTTGTAATCCGAAATCGCTTTATCATAGTTGTTTTTGTTGCTCCAAGCTGATCCCCGATTGAAATACGCGACTGCCAGCTTGGGATCCAGTTCTATTGCCATATTGAAATCAACGATTGCCTTGTCATACTCGCCTTTTTCCATCCAGTCCGTGCCTCTTTTGAAAAGGAGTTCGGTGCTTTTTCCTTCTATGCCCGAACATATTCCGAAAAAAGAGCCGGTTATCAGCAGGCATAAAGCCGCAGGCAATACTATCCATCGTGCGATGTGTTGTTTCATTCTTTTCCTCCGCTAAAAATAATAAAGTTCCGAGAGAAAACAAAGTTTGATAAATCTATACTCAGATATACCCAAAAGTCAATGATTTTACCAAACAAAACCGAGATACAATCCTGACACTATGAATATTCTTTGAAAATTCAAGCATATTTGGAAATCTGATTTGAAAATGCCACGCCGTATTTCAGAGGATCGGCGATCTGTTTTCCGATAAAGATGGTGATGAGGATGATAACAATCGGATAACAAAGCTGTATTGACTTTTATTTGCAAATCTGATATTTTTTATTGAAAAATAGGAGGAACAATGGAACGTCTTTTATCTTATGAAGAACTGCATAAAGAAAAGAAGGCTCGCCAAGAGGCATACTATAAGCGTATGGCATTGCTAAGAGAGGGAAAACTGCAACCAATGCCTGAGTCAAGAATGTCGTCGTACGGTCCTGTTCGGGATATGAGTATCAAATTATCAACTCCGAAATTTGAGGCTCTCTGGTATCCTGCGGGGTAGTCATAAACAAATCCGAAGGATTGATATTATTATAGAAAAAGCATTAAGTACATCGGAAAATCCCGAAGGGATGACATAAATATTTCACCCCTTCGGGGTTCCGAAGCATCGGACAATCTTTTTTTCTGTAATAATTACAGCCCTTCGGGCTTTTCTGATTTTACTACCCCGCAAAATACCAAAGAACCAAATTTGATTGATATATTTCTGTGCTATCAGATTACCTGACCCCGATCAATCAGCTTTTTGAACTGAATAGGGAATTGATACATAACTGACAGGATAGATAAGAAAATCTCAAAGGCTTAACGGGATTAATCAAGATACTTATACAGTATCGGTTTTGTCGAGCGATTTTATCTATAATTTAAATTGTTTGACCATTTCAAACAATGCCACAGACATCCTGGCAAGTTCAAGAGAAGACAGATTGGTCTGATTTGCGCCTGATGCGGCATCTTTGGAGGCTATACCGATACCGTGAATATTTTTTGAAATTTCGCGCACACCGTCCGCTGCCTGTGTCGAAGATCGTGCCACATCCCGGATGCCGTTTGAAAGCTCTGAGATATGCGTTGCAACTTCGGCAGCGGCTTTGGCAATATTTTCGGAAGCTTTGCTCGTCTCACCCATTCGCTTTGCAGATTCATGCGCGTTTTCAGCAATGAGTTTCACACTGTCCGCATTCCGGACAACGGTTTCGGATATTTCAGCGGCTGTGGCGTTCTGCTCTTCCACCGAAGCCGCTATCGTCTGATTAATAGCGGCAATTTCGACAATAATCCTGCTGATTTCGCCGACCGAGTTCACAGATTCAGCGACACTTTGCTGAATAACTTCGATTTTTCCTGAAATATCATCGCTGGCTTCGGCAGATTGCTTTGCAAGTACTTTGACCTCTGAGGCAACCACCGCAAATCCTTTTCCGGCTTCTCCGGCTCCGGCGGCTTCAATAGCAGCATTCAATGCCAGCATATTGGTCTGATCCGCAATATCGCCGATAAGATTGACGATCTTGCCGATTTGTTTTGAAGCGGCTGCAAGCTTTTCCATGCAGGTGTTAATCTCATCCGCACGGCGATTGGCGTTTTGTGAAATCTGACTGGCGCGGATAGTGTTTTTTGCCACCTCGTTCAGAGATGCCGTCATTTCTTCCGTTGCAGCAGACAGCATATCAATCCGCTGCGCCATATCTTTGCTGGCATCTGCCGCTTCTATCGCATCTTTTGCAGTCTTACGGATGGCTTTGGAAATTTCTTCAACAGATGACGCCATTTCTTCCGTCATAGATGAAATATTAATGACCGCCGCGCCGGATTGCTCGGCTGCGGAAGCAACGGTGCTTACCCCTGCGCTGATCTGCTCTGATGCTGCTGCAACCACGCCCGCCTGACTGCTCATTTCTTCAGCAGACGATGCCATCTGACCTGATACCGCAGACAATTCTTCAGATGAGCTTGCCACACAGGTTGCCATATCTGAAATTTTGCTCAGAACAGCTTTAAGTTTTGCCGACATGTCTTTAAGCGCGGCTGCCAGAATGCCGATTTCATCTTTTTGGCTGATGTCAATATCTGCGGTAAGGTCTCCTTCAGAGATTGCTTTTGCAAATACCACGCCGCGTTTCAGAGGCGCAGCAATCTGATTTCCGATAAAAATAGCGATGAGAATGATAACAACGGCTGATATAAACGCAGAGATGAAAATAGAACCTGTCAGAAGACTGATGGGCTTCATTACTTCATCATCGTCAATTTCCGCAATCACCGCCCATAGCATGTCTCTGATGTTGACCGGCGTGTATGCTGAATATACCCTATTTCCGAGATAATCCCGGATATAACTTGTGCCGGTTTTTCCGGAAAGAGCATCTCTGCCGGCTTGGGTATCCGCGCCGTTTTTTTCAATGCTTCCGGCAAACGAGGCTTTGACAGAATGTTCTTTGGGATCAATATAAGAATCTGAGCGCATTCGTTTATCCGCGCCGACCAGATACGTTTCCCCGGTTTTTCCCATGCCGCTTCTCTCCTGCATCAATGCGCTGATCTCCTGAAGAGATAATTGAAGCGCAACAATGAGTTCTGTCTTTCCGTTACGGATCACCGGCTGGGCAATAAACGAAGCCGGTTCATGATTGCTTGGCGCGTAGGGCGCGAAATCTTCAAATCCGATCCTGCCTGAAGCAAGCGTCTTTTTTATCAGCCTTCCTAAGCCGGAGTCAGCATATTTGCCGGTCAGCATATTTGTCTGATAATCTTCCTCGTGCTTGACGGTGTAAAACACCTCGCCTTGGGGATCAATCAGAAAAAGGTCATAATATCCGTAAATTCTGACAAAATTGACCAGATATTTGCCATAAGCATCATAAATTTTATTATCTGTTGAAATATCCGATTTCTGAGACGCAACTTCTCTGAGCATTCCGACCATTTCTGTCAGAATGCCCATATCGCCTTTTCTTTCTTCAAAATACCGTTCAATCTGATATTTTTTCATATCCCGGATGGAGGTCAGATGGGCATAAGATTTATCCATCAGCGATTTTTTTGCCTGATACGCGCTCCACAGACCGACTATCAGCAGGGGAATAAGCCCGACAAGCAGAAACAATGCAATCAGTTTCGGCTTCATTTTCACATCTGCAATTCTGAACATCTTCTCCTCCGTGAAAGCCTGAATATAAAATTTTCGGTATAATGATAAGATTATATCAAACCTGAATCATTACACGGCAATAAATTGCCGCGCTATTACGGGGGCTATCCCTACGGGATATCAAAGTCCCATAGGGACGACACATAATAGCCCGGAAATTCATTTCCGGGAGATGAGCGGTTATTTTTCAGGGTTGATATTAGCAACGGACAGGTTCAAAGAGAAATATTATCAAACCTGAAAAATATTTATGCCTATTCAAAGCCCCGAAATAAATTTCAGGGCTGAAAGCTGAAGCACCCTCAAGGGCGCTGATAATAATAGCTGGCTTCAGCCTGCTTCAGCTTTCAGACGGGCGATTTATCGCTCGGCTTTGAATGATTATGCAATTTCCTCATCACTCAGATAACACGCGGGATCGGGCGCCCAGACATCTCCGGTCAGAGCTTCGGCTCTTACTCTGAAATTGCCGCCGCAGATATCCAGCCACCGGCATCCGGCGCATCTGCCTTTGACATATTTTTTCTTGTCTTTCAACTGTTTGAGCAGCGGATCATGATCGCCTGCCCAAATCTTTGAAAACGGCATCTGCCGGATATTGCCGAAACTGCGATGCCGCCAGAATTGATCCGCATGAACTTCGCCATCCCAACTGACACACCCGATGCCTCTGCCGGAATTGTTGCCCTCGTTCATTTTGAGAAGCTCCAGCACTTCTTTGGCTCTTTCGGGATTTTCTTTCAGAAGCTTCATATAAACATACGGACCATCCGCATGATTATCCACGGTTAAAACTTCTTTCAGCAAGCCTTTGTTATGAATTGCCTGAGTGCGCTCAATGATCAGGTCCACCGCCGCCCGCGTCTGCTCATGGGACAAATCCTGCTCCACCAGATTTGAGCCGCGCCCCGCATACACCAGATGATAAAAGCAGATTCGCGGAATATCCATATTTTCCAGCACATCAAAGAGCTTGGGGATTTCAGATACATTGAACTTATTGATGGTAAAGCGCAAGCCCACTTTGATTCCGGCTTCTTTGCAATTCCGAATGCCGTCAAGGGCTTTCTGAAACGCGCCTTTGACGCCTCTGAATCGGTCATTGACGTCTTCCATGCCATCCAAGCTGATGCCGACATAAGACAGCCCGATGTTTTTAAGGATTTGTGCCGTGTTCCGGTCAATGAGTGTGCCGTTGGTGGAAATCACTGCCCGCATCCCTTTTTGAACCGCATATTCGGCAAGTTCCGGCAAATCTTTTCTGACCAACGGCTCACCTCCGGAAAGCAGCAATACCGGCGCACCGAACTGCGCCAGATCGTCAATCAGCGCTTTGCCTTCTGCGGTGGTGAGTTCGTTTTCAAATTCAATGTCTTTGGCATGGGCATAGCAATGCACACATTTGAGATTGCAGCGCCGGGTGATATTCCAAACCACCACCGGGCGTTTGTCTGCTGAAAACTGAAGCAGGTGCGAGGGAAGTTTTGATGAATGCCGCCCATAACGAAGCGCGTCTGATGGCTCAACCGTTCCGCAGCACAATTTTGATATTCCGATCATTTCAGGATATGTTCCTTTCAGACGCGGATTTCACGCTCAACGCTTCTTTAATCAGTACGCTGATATATGCTTCCGGCGCCAGCAGAGCGCTTCGGGTGATGAAAAATCGGTTCTTTCCGGTCTTTTCACGTACCAATTTAAGTCCAAGCTCAAAATCCGCACTCAGCATTTTGGAAAGCGATTCAGGGGTAACATCATTATCGGCAAGCTGTTCGATCAGATAATCCATCGCATCATCTTCCATAACAATGTTAATATCGTGTTTTTTATAAAAATCCAGTTCCATCTTTTTAACCTCGTCAGAAAAGAACTTGATTTTTTCAATCACTTTGCCGATGTCCATGATGCGGTTGACATAAAAACCGGCAGCTATTTCCATCCGGGAAGGCGTGAGATTCAGTTTGTGCTTTTCAGACAAAACTTTTTTATTAGACAACAGATACGCCTTGATAGATGCTTTTTCCTCTGCTGCCAGCTTGTCAAAAACAGCCGCTACCTCTTCCTGATGTTCGGAATCTGTATATATTTCAAGGGTTTTTTCAGGCGATTCAAGAACAGACAGGGTGGCAGGAAACAGTTTGGCATCTGTGGACGGCATCCGTTTTTCAAAAATCAGCAATGCTTTTTCCACCGCGCTGACCAATCCTCTTGCGCCGGTATTTTCAATGAACGCCATCGCTGCCAGAGCGCGAAGCAGGTTGTCTTCAAATTTGACGCTGATATTGTATGCTGCAAAATCCAGTTTTTTGCCCAAAATCACCGGATTGTTGGGATTTCTCAGAATTTCGGACAAATCTGATTCGCTTAAACGGTCAAAAATCGCACGAACCGGAAGCCTTCCTACAAATTCTGTCTCAAACCCAAATTCTGTAAGGTCTTCTGATTTGACATGCTTTAAAATTTCAGATTCATCTTTGGATTCTTTGATGGTTGCTCCGAAGCCGATACGCTGTTTGGTCAGCCGTTTAGTGATGATTTCTGCCAGTCCGCCGAACGCGCCGCTCATAATAAACAGAACATTTTTCGTATTGATGCTGCGTTTGTCGCGTTCTCCGGTTTTGCGGAATCGGTCAATTTCCTGCATAATCGAAATCGGATCATGGGGAACTTTGAGTTCGACATCGGTTTCTTCCATAGGCTTGAGCAGAGCACGCTGAACGCCGGTGCGGGAAACGTCCGCGCCGATCATGCCCCGGCTTGCCGCAATCTTGTCAATTTCATCAAGATAGATGATGCCGTGCTGTGCCAATTCAATGTCGCCGTCTGCTTCTGCCACCAAATCGCGCACCAAATCTTCCACATCACCGCCCACATAGCCGGTTTCGCTGAATTTGGTGGCGTCTCCTTTGACAAACGGAACACCGATTTTTTTGGCTATCAGCTTGATCATGTAGGTTTTGCCGACGCCGGTGGGTCCTATCATCAGGATATTGTTCTTCACGCCGCCGACCATATCCTGCACATCATCGGGAAATTCTTCGGCACGTCTGATGCGGTTGAAATGCGTACAGATTTTGGTGGCGAGGATGGCTTTTGCCTCATCCTGCCGGATAATGTACTGGTCAAGATAGGAAATTAACTCCTCCGGCTTGAGATCAAAGGTGATGGTCTTTTTCTCTTCTTTCAAAGGCTCTTCCGGGGGGGGTTCTTCTCTGAGTTCCTGTGGGAAGCTGAACGGTGAAATAACCCGTACCTCGCCGCCGAATTTTTTGCTCAGAAACTCTGCCAATTCTCTTTCGATTTCTCTGGGGTCTGGTAATTTTTCGTTGTGTGTTTCCATAATGGACAAGATTATAATCACCTCTTTGAAAGTGTGCAAGAAAAAAGCGGGGAAAGTGGTGCGCCCGGCTGGGATCGAACCAGCGGCTTTCAGCTCCGGAGGCTGACGCTCTATCCACTGAGCTACGGGCGCATCGTGTTTTGGTTTAATAATAGATCAGAGCGGATAAGTCAAGCGCTATTCGTATTATTGTTATGGGGGGGCAGAGTGTCAATTGATGTTGAATCAGGATTTAAGGATTTCAGAAGGATTGAAAGATAAGTTTCATCCTTCAATCCGTTCATCATCCTTGCATCCTGATTCACAACAAAGTACTTACTGCTTTTTCAAGGTGCCCAAATCCATTTTCCAGTAAAATCCGAACGGATCAGCCGCAACCGGCGTGAAGTTCA
>DYRC01000112.1 GCA_020718925.1 Desulfonema limicola | reverse complement strand
TGATGATGTCTCCCCCTTCCCTTTCAGGGAAGGGGGCCGGGGGGTTAGGTGGGTTGAAAGCGATTTGGTATGAGATTGAATCAGAATGCAATGATGTTTTGACGGATTGAAGGATAATGAACAGATTGCGGAAAAGTCTTTTATCCTTCAATCCTTATGAAATATGACTATGATTGAGCATTAACATATTCAGTTTCCGATAATTACCCTCAGTTCCGAAAGGTTTTC
This sequence comes from Desulfonema limicola, assembly GCA_020718925.1. GTDB lineage: Bacteria > Desulfobacterota > Desulfobacteria > Desulfobacterales > DYRC01 > DYRC01. The sequence goes on along the minus strand of DYRC01000112.1, from coordinate 11,461 downwards.
TGCTGTTCTGATCGCATTCTTGATGCTCCTGAGCCTTTCACAATCCTGTATATGCAGAATCAGAGGAATTATTTTCAGTCCTTCATCTCCGAATTGCAGACTCAGCCCCAGTTCGATAGCCTCGACAAGTCCGTTACGAATCCCCTGCTGAATGCCTTGCTGAATGCCTTGCTGAACGCCTTGCTGAACGCCCTGTTCATATCTTTTATCAGCCAGAGCGATTCCCTGTTCATACCCTTCTTTTCTCAATATTTCCGCAAGGGTCATAAATATTCCTCCTTTTTCCTGTGAAAGTGATTCTTCCAGCATGCTTTTCAGTTCAGCCGGCGTAATTCTGTCCGCAGTATTGAAAAGATACCTCAGAATTTTTTCAAGAAACCTCAGCCCGCCTTCGGATTCTGTGATTTCCCGCATCAGTGCGAATATACCGGGCAGCTTCCGGGCAATATCCGGATCGTAAATATGTCTGAATAACAGCATCACGACACGGCAAAGCACCATGCCCCTGATTTCATCATCGGAATACTGAGTCAGATCACGCAGAATAAACCCGAAATCAGGGATATATGCTGCCAGTTTTTCCGAATGCTTTGAAAAAAGTGCGGAAAACTTTGTTCCGTACTGCCATTTTTTCTGACCGTGATACAGAACCATCGGAATGATGACCGGCAGCGATATTTCCGTTTTCTGTTTCAGCACAAGACGCCATATTTTAAGCATATATTCCAGTAATTGAAGATGAATCAGACGATCAGAATAACTTTTATGCTCGAACAGAAGATAGACATAGCCTTCCCTGCCTTCAAGCATGATTTTATACAGCAGATCCGAGTGATATTCTTTCAGATCATCTTCCACAAACGAATCTTTGCATATTTCCAGAGAATTCAGGTCTGTAAGCGGTAAAATATCTTCGGGAAGATAATTTTTCAGAAAATCAGCCGCGACTTCCCTGTCGCTCCATGTTTCCCTGAATAATTTGTCATGAGGATTTGTGATGGTATCCATTTCCGTTAATTCCTGCTTATAAAGTCCTTTTTATCCTGATTCAAAAATCGTCCTGAACACGATTCTCAGGATTTTAAGATTACCACGATTGAATCAGGATGCAATGATGTTGACGGATTGAATGATGATAATATCCTTTAATCCTTAAAAAATCCTTACATCCTGATTCTATCGATCTGTATATTGTGCGATTCGCTCATTTTTTATTGTCCGATTATCTTTGTCAGATGATACCAATTTTCTCCAAGCCATGCCGACACGGACAACATATGAGGCTTCAAAGTTTCAATTTTGGTGTTGAAATTGTCTTCTCTTTGGGCATAATTCATTGCACGTTCAAGAGCTTTTCCTACATCGTACTTATCAGGCTTGTATTTTCTTAATTCATCTTCGGCTTCTTCAAGAGCGTTATCTATTTTTTTATGGGCATGCGATTGAGGCTCTGCCAAAATTTGACGAATCGCAGCAATCTCCAGTTTGATTTCAACCCCAGTAGGCTCAGGCATATTTGACTTTTTATTTAAAAATTTATACCATTCAGGGGTAAATTCGTCAATATTCAAGCGATTATCCGCCAGCTTTTCAAGCAAGGCAATATGATCCGTATTTTCACCTAATAGCCCAGAATCATATATCTTTATAGCCTCTAACAAAACATAAGGGGGCAGCCTCTTTCCTATCTCCAAAAGCTTTGCATAATGGTTCAGCTTTTTCCCGCTTTTCGCAATCACGAGTTTGCCCTTAACATCAAGCCCCCACGTCATCGGCTCCTGTCTGCAACCTTCGGCACGGACTTGCTCATGGACATGCTGATACAATTCATCCATTGTGATAAAGCCGTCATTATTCCGATCCGCCTCGCCGCTTCTGATACCTCCGATGATGTGTTTTGTGAAAACACCGTACTGATCTTCGGGTCGTTCCTCAGCAACCTGAACAGACGTTGAAGCTGTCATAAGATATGTGCCGTATCCTTCTGACATCATCCGAAGCTGATCATCAACGCCACCCTTGCTGCCGGTAAATGTACCACCTGCCGCGCCGGAGTAGCAGCAATCCAGAAAAATGACTTTCTTATTCGACAAAGATGATTCCGTCAGATTTTTGATAGTTTCAATCGGAATTGAGGTAGAGCGAAGGTATCTGATCTGAGTATTTGTCGTTGAAAGATAAAGATGACCCCGATCCAGCTTGCCATGACCCGAATAATAAATCAGAACAAGATCATCTTTACGCGCTTCTGCAAGAAACCTATCAATCTGATGGATAACTTCCTGACTATGCTCATTTTTCAGAACAACGACATCATCAAAATTCCCGCGTTCCTCAGAACGCAGAACTTTGCTGAGTCCGTCCGCGTCATTTTCAGGAAATTGCAGCGGAGGCAGCCCCGGTTCATTCGGAAACCTGCTGCTGGCAATCAGAATGGCAAACCGCCTGCCGCTCATGTCATCCTCCGAGAGCTTTCGTCAGCTTTTTAAGCGTCTGATCATATTGCTCTTTTGTCATATTTTTAGCGTCAATCATTATCGCATCGCCGTCTTTTTTCTTTATGCTGAATTTCAGAGACGGTCTTGACGCGATATACGTTCTGATTACATTCAGCATTGCCACCACCGCGCCGCTCGTAAAAGCTGCAAGTGCAATTTCCCCTATCGTGATTGCGCCGCCGCTTCGGTGTCCTGCGCCGCTATCATGCTCGACAATGCTTGCGGTTGCGCCGGTTTCTTTGTTCACGGTATTGCAGACATCAAACGTAATCTGCTGAAGAAGGTCATCTGATAATTCATCACAGAAGATTGAAAGCGTGGTATCCATTGTGTATCTCCTTTTATTGATTCACGGATTTTTTTCGGGTAATTAATGATCGCAAAAGACTTTCTATCCATATAACACAAAAAAAATCAAGCTGATTTTCAATAATGCCTGAAAAGCCTTGACTTCGATTTGTCCTTATTCTAATAACGCCTATACTTTGATAATGTAAAGGTGAAAAAAACATGAGAACCGAATTTCTGCCGTTTTCCCGTCCGTCAATCTCTGAGGAAGACATAGCGGCGGTCAGCGATGTGCTTCGCTCCGGCTGGATTACCACCGGTGTTAAAAATGCCGAATTTGAAAAGAAATTCTGCGAATATACCGGATGCGGCGGGGCGGTGGCTTTGTCTTCGGCGACTGCCGGAATGCACCTTCTGCTGCACACGCTGGGAATCGGTCCCGGCGATGAGGTGATTACGCCATCCATGACATGGGTATCCACGATCAATCTCATTGTCCTTTGCGGCGCAACGCCGGTGTTTGCAGATATTGACAAAGATACGCTGATGGTGTCTCCTGAAGCGATTCAGGAACGTATCAGCGAAAAAACGCGGCTCATTATTCCGGTGCATTTTGCAGGCGCTTCGGCAGATATGGCGCAGATTCGTCAGATAGCCTCAGAGCGCAACATTTTTTTAGTCGAAGATGCGGCTCATGCGTTGGGAACAGAATGCAACGGAGAACGTATCGGCAAACTCGGCACGTCCGTTTTCTCTTTTCATCCGATTAAAAATATCACGACCGGAGAAGGCGGAATGTTCTGCGCTGATGATCCGAATCTTACGGAGCGTATCCGCCGGCTGAAGTTTCACGGGCTTGGCGTTGATGCTTACGACAGACAGACTCAGGGGCGATCACCGCAGGCTCAGGTCATGGAGCCGGGCTACAAATACAATCTGCCGGATATGTGCGCGGTGCTGGGATTAAGACAATTGGCGCGTCTTGACGAGTTTAACCGGAAAAGAGCCGAAATTGCCATGTATTATCATAAAAGGCTTTCGGAGATCGAAGAAATTTTTCCGTTATCTATTCCGAATTATTCAATAAAACATAGTTGGCACTTATTTATTGTGCGATTGGATATTGACAAAACAGCAATAAACAGAGATGATTTTATGAATGAGTTGAAGCAGAGAAATATCGGAACCGGACTTCATTTCCGCGCTGCTCATCTTCAGAAATATTATGTTGAAAAAATGGGGATGCGCCGGGGAATGCTGCCCAACACGGAATGGAATTCGGATCGCATTCTCTCGCTGCCGCTGTTTCCTGATATGACCATAACTGATGTAAATGATGTGATTGATGCCCTAAAGGACGTTTTGAAAAAATGAGTCTGATTTCTGTTGTGATTCCGGTATTTAATGAAGAAGCCAATCTTGACGAATTGGTGTCAAGAAGTCTGTCTTCCTGTGATAAACTTGAAAACCCTTATGAAATTATTCTGATTGACGATGGGAGCTACGATAGTTCCCGAAAAAAAATAGCAGCAGCCGTTGAGCAGCATCCGGGCAAAATTATCGGCGTTTTTTTAAATCGCAATTACGGGCAGCATGCCGCAGTCATGGCAGGGTTTGCGGAATGCAAAGGCGATATTGTGGTTACATTGGATGCGGATTTGCAGAATCCGCCGGAAGAAATTCCGAAATTGGTCAGCAAAGTTGAAGAAGGTTTTGATGTGGTCGGCAGCGTCAGAATCCAACGGCAGGACAGCCTTTTCCGTAAAGCCGCGTCATTTATTGTCAACAAATCCGTGCAGAAACACACGGGCGTGGACATGCACGACTACGGCTGTATGCTGCGGGCATATCGGCGGCATATTGTGGATGCCATGCTGCAATGCCATGAGCGCAGCACCTTTATTCCGGTGCTTGCCAATTCGTTTGCCCGGCATACCACTGAAATTGAGGTAAATCACAGCAGGCGCGTTGCCGGTGAATCCAAATACAGCTTATGGAAATTATTCAATCTTAATTTTGACTTACTGACCAGCATGACCACGTTTCCGCTCAGGCTGTTAAGTATTCTGGGCGGACTGATTTCTGCGACAGGCGTGGGATTCGGCTTGTTTTTGCTGATCATGCGGCTGATTCATGGTTCTGAATGGGCGGTCGGCGGCGTTTTTACGCTGTTTGCAATTTTATTTATCTTTATCGGCGCGCAGTTTATCGGCATGGGGCTTTTGGGTGAATATATCGGACGGATTTACAGCGATGTCCGAGCCAGACCCAGATATTTTGTGCAGAAAGTCGTTGGCAGATAATAGGTGCTTTATCGGATACGTTGAAGAAAATATTCGGGAAATAAAAATGAACTTAAACTCGGCTCGTTTCTATGCATACGTATTTTTCAAAGTATCTCCCGCCTTAAACCGGGAGAGCGATCCGGCTTATGAATTTTTCAAGCAATGGAAAGCCGTGTATCAGTTGGAAGAAAAGCCGACGATTCATACCGGAGAGCCGGAGTTGAAAATGCTTCGCATGGCGGAAGAAGATGCGGTGCATATCAGTTTGTTCAGATTTCGGGATACGGATATTTTCAAATTCCGACGACAACGGACAGAGCCGGGTGAATCTGTTGCAACGCTGTGGGAAAGAAGTGCTGCGGAATTTGAAAGCCGGATGGGAAATCTTTGTGAATCGCTTTCTTTTATCGGCACAAGCCGGATTTATTTTGCTCATTCCAGTGATCTGTCTAAAAATGCGGCAAAAATGGTGGCGAAATACTGTCAATGGGAAGTGTCGGCGGAAATGCTTTCGGTGAAAGTGTCATCTTTGGGCAGCCTTTACCGCATTGACGATCAGGGCTATCTGATGCTGTCTCAGTACGGAGACCCGACCGAGTTTTTAGATCGTGATTTTGCGGTGATAGATTCTGTTTTTCAGAAATTGGAGTTTGAAAATAAGCGATTTCAGGAATTCAGGATGCAGAGTCAGAAAAGCGAAAACCAGATTCAGAAGCTTATTTCTCCGGCAGATATTGAAGAAATTGAAAAAAATCTTACGGCTATCCGAACCTATCAATGCCATCTGCACAACAGTTTAAGCCTGATGTTCAGATTGGATCAGACCCTGGATCTGGGAATGCTGGACATCAATAATTATCTGTTTGTCTATGAGCCTCAGAATGATACCTTATTTGTCTCAAAAATCAGAAAAGTGGAAAAAATTCAGAAACAGGTACGTTTTGATTTCAATTATCTGCGCCTGATTTCGGATAATATTGACAGCCGGGTGAATCTGCTGACCCTGACCACGCAGGGCAGACGCTTAAAGACCGAACGCCGAATCGAAATAGGGCTTTTTACCTTCGGGTCCGCTGTCAGTGCGGGCTTGATGGCGTCAGATGTAACATGGGGCGTAAAACTCCTGTTAATCATCTTGGCGGCTCTGCTGGGGGGAATGTTCAGCTATTTTCAGAACTTTGAAAGAAACAATTCCTGCAATACAGAGTGAGTAAAGATACCCACTCTGTATGTTGAAAAATTTACGGACAAACAGACTGATAGAACTCAAACTCGCCTTTATCGCTGATCTTGACAATTACCGCACACTTGGTCGGATCGCCTTTCTGATTAAAGGTCATCTTGCCGGTAATGCCTTCAAAATCTTTGATTTTTGCCAGTTGATCTTTAATAGCATCCCGGTCTTTCTGAAGATTTCCGGTCAGCCCGCCGGTGTTTTTGGCAGCCATCAGCAGGAGATTTGTCGCATCCCAAGTCAGCGCAGCCACATCATCCGGAATATATTTGTATTTGGCATTATACTTGTCAATGAACTCTTTGGTCGCGCCTTTTGCGCCAGCAGCCGCATAATGGGTACTGAAAAACAGCCCCTTGCAGTCATCGCCGCAAAGTTTCATCAACTCAGCAGACCCCCAGCTATCGCTTCCCATGATGGGCTTTTTCCAGCCTAATTCATGCGCCTGTTTGGCAATCAACGCCACTTCCGAATAATACTGGGGCAGAAAAAGGACATCCGCGCCGGACTTGATAATTTTGGTCAACTGCGCGCTGAAATCGCTGTCTTTGGTGGTAAATGTCTCAAACGCTGTTACCGCGCCCTTGCCGTGAATCTTTTCAAATGCCTCTTTGAAATATTCCGCAAGCCCTTTGGGATAATCGCTGGCAATGTCATACAACACAGCGGCTTTTTTTGCCTTAAATTCCTGAGTTACAAAATTGGCTGCCACAGGTCCCTGAAACGGATCCAGAAAACATGACCGGAATACATACGGACGATCTTTGGTGGTCTGCGGATTGGTTGACCAGGGAGAAATCATCGGCGTTTTGTTGTCATTGCAGACCTGTCCGCCGGGAATCGCCTGCTTGCTGGACTGGGGACCGATAATCGCAAGCACATTGTCTTTGGTAATGAGCTTTAACGCAGCAGCCGTAGCAGACTCGGCTTTGGCTTCGTTGTCTTCGTAAACAAACTCCAGCTTGTAAGTGTCATTGCCGATTTTGATTCCGCCCGCGCCGTTGATCTGCTCTTTGAGCATCTCCGCAGAAAATTTGGAGCCTTCGCCGACCTTGGGGATGTCGCCGGTCAGCGGAATATTGAAGCCGACCTTGATGGTCTTGTCCGCACTCCACGCGGGAGAAACGCACAATACAGCCACCAGACACAAGATAATAACACACCATAACGATTTTTGCATGAAACCCTCCTTAAAATTTGTTTGAATAACCTGCTCTTGGCGTATGATACAGACATAGAATCATAAAAAAATCAAGAAATTTTTTCCGAAAGGATATGATTCTTCATATCAGATCGTCATCGAATCCAGCCCCAGCTTTTGCCGCTTGCCTTCAATATGGCGGCGAATGAGAACAGCAGCTTTTTCCGGATCAGGTTCAACCGCGAAAGTTGCTCCGACCACATCGTTCAACCCCTGAGTCAGCAGATTCACAACATTCATGCTTCCGGTAATGGGCGGCATGGGACCCAGAACCGTATAAACGCCTGAAGCAACAAAATATACGCCGATAGCTACCGCTTTTTCCGAATACCATTCCGGCGCGGCACCGGCAACCGGCAGATCGCTGATGTCAACGCCCAGCGTATTTGCCAATGCAGAGAGCAGAACCAGAATCCGCACATTATCCACGCAACTGCCGATATGAAATACCGGCGGAACGCCCAACTGAGTACAGACTTTTGCAAGCCCCGCGCCCGCATATTTCACGGATTCCGGCATTTTCAAACCTGCTTTTGCAGTGGCAACTGCCACACATCCGGTATCAATCACCAGAATATCATTTTCAATCAGGCGTTTTGTCAGCGTAACATGCCCGTAATCCTGCCTGATTCGCGGATTGTTGCAGCCCACGATACCCACTGCTCCCCGAATCAGTCCGGCTTTGATGGCGTCAATAAACGGCGTCGGCGTTCCGCCCAGAACTTTCAATATCGCTTCCACAGAACATCCGCCGATAGATGCAACCGGCTCTGTCGGAATATAAACATTGCCCCGGCATTCAAAATTTTCAATCGCTTCTTTAATCAGTTCAATCGCAAGAACTTTTGCATTGTCAGGATGAAATTCCCGGTGAACCATACCCGGAAAATGCGCCTTGTCGCTGGTGCTGATCATTTTGGTATGATAACATGCGGCAACTGAGGCAATCGCGGGCATAATGCACTGATAATCCACAATCATCATCTCCACCGCCCCGGTTGCCAGAACCAGTTCCGTAGTCAGATGATTTCCTGCCATTGCCACGCCATGTCTCATCAGCAGTTCGTTTCCGGTGCAGCAGACGCCTGCAAGATTGATTCCTTTAGCGCCTTTCTGTTTGGCAAGATCAACCAGTTCAGTCGTCTGACAGGCAAGAAGAATCATTTCAGAAACCACAGGGTTATGACCGTGAACCACAATATTGACATGATCTGCTTTTAATACGCCGACATTGGCGGATGTCTGAACCGGCATCGGTGTTCCGTAAAGAATATCCGATACTTCAGAAGCAATCATTGCCCCGCCCCAGCCATCGGAAAGCGCGTTTCTCATGCCTTGAAGCAGCAGGCTTAGCCAGCCGTTATCAACGCCCATGTGCGTCCGGTGCATCATCTCCGATGTTTCTCTGTCAATGCCTCTGGGCGTGATGCCGATTTTTTTCCATATTTCCTGACGCTTGGCAGGCGCACGTTTTACAAAGGTCAACTCTTTTTTCCGGGTTCCGAAATCTTCCTGCATCGCATAAGCAAGCTCTCCGGCAATTTTCAATATCTGTTTGCCTTCAATGGCTATTCCGTATTCAATCGCAAGATGTTTAAGTTTCTGCTCATCTCTGATCGAATAGCCCGGCGCACGTCCTTCGGATACTGCCTCCAAAACCTCGACCAAATCACGACCGTGATCAGAATGAGACGCGGCACCGGCGGCAATCATGCGGCAGAGATTTCTTGCCACAATAATATCTGCATCCGCACCGCAAACGCCTTTCTGAGGTCCTTCCCCAAACGGATCAATCCGGCATGGTCCCATCACGCATATCCGGCAGCTTAACCCCATTTCGCAATAACCGCAACTGGGCTGCTGCGCTTCAAATCGATCCCATACGGTTTCAATGCCGTCTTTTTCGGCTTTTTTCAATAATAACCGGCTGTCTTCGGCAATAGTTCTCATATCGTGCATGATTTTTCCTCCCTCATTCTGACTTCTGCTCGTTTAACGGCATTCAACAAGGCAAATCCCGGTGTGGTATTTTCTTTCATCGCATCAGCACAAATGCTTCGGGCAACTTCGTCTGTTTTGCGTTTCATGGCTGATGATGGTTCTTCGTAGGTCAGTGCGCCGGATTTGCAGACTTCGACACAGGCAGGAATTTGGCGTTCAAGACAGTTATCGCATTTGACGGCAACCGCTTTTCCTATAGGCGCGGAATACTCCTGATGATAGCGGATCACGCCGAACGGACATGCCATTGCACAGGAGGCGCAATTGATACATCGCTCCGGATTGATAAGAATCGTGCCTGTTGCATGATCCCGGAAAATCGCTCCGGGCAGACAGGCAGACAGACAGGGCGCAGGATCGCAATGCCTGCAACGATTCGGAAACCCTTCGCCGTATCGTCCCGCTCCCACATGAACTCGCGGTTTGGGCAAAGGCTTTTCACTGATGGCAGTGAACAGGGATTTGCTTTGGGAATGAGCAGTGGCGCAGGACATCATGCACTGCATACATCCCACACACCGCTCAGGATGAACCATGACTTTCTTCATACCCTTCCTCCGTTTAAATCAATTTCTTATAGTTAAACGAGCTTTCCGACAAGCGTTCTTTCGGAATAGTTATCGGCATCTGACTTCGGATCAGTGAGCTCAGGATTCCGCCCTGTTCAATCTGATTCACCATGACCATTCCGACAAGCCGATCATCTCTGAATACCAATTTCCGATAGCGTTTATGCCGATGATCTGTGTCTGAAATCACTTCATAAAATGAATCATTCGGCGGATTGACAAGACCGGCTGTCATAATGTCCGTATCAAAAATCCGAATCACGTTCCGGCTCAGACTGCCCTCGTAAAACATCTTGCGTCCGCTCATGTTCATTCCGGCAATCCTGCCCTGAGTTACGGCTTCCGGCAAGATAGCATTGACCCAATTGGTTTTTCGGGCAATGTCGGTCATTTCTGCCACATCTCCGGCAGCATAAATTCCGGGAACGCTGGTTTCCATATTTGGACTGACCAATATGCCCAGATCAACATTGATGCGGTTTCGGGGTACAAAAGAATGCGCCGGCAAAACTCCCTTGCCGATGACTGCCAAATCACAGGGGATTGTTGTTCCGTCTGAAAGATGCGCTGTGTTTACGCTTCCGTTTCCGTCAAAGCCCTGAACATCCGCATTGACTTTGACGGTTAAACCGTGAGAAAGCAGCTCTTCTGTAATCAGTTTTCCGGCTTGGCGGTCTGCCTGCATAGAGAGTGGATAATCTGAGCCGATCAGAAGCGTTACATTTAAGCCTCTGTGAAGAAGTGCGTAAGCGGCTTTAAATCCCACAAGACCGCCTCCCAGCACAACGGCATTTTTGGCATGAGGCAAAACATCAATCATCTGACGGACATGATTTTTGGTTCTCATAAAAAAGATATTTTTCAAATCCGAACCAAGGGCTTTGATCGGTCTGGGGTCTGCACCGGTGGCAATCAGGAGTTTGTCAAAATGGATGATCTGAGCGTTTGAAGTTTCAAGCGTTTTGTTATCCGCATCCAAACGGATGATACGGCTGCCCAAAACAGCTTCGATATTGAGTTTTTCATAGAAATCAGGATTTCGGATAGGAAGTTTTTCTGCGCCGATGCTGCCTTCAAGCATGAGGCTGATCATCGGGCGGCAGTAAGGAGGAAAGGTTTCATCGCCTATCATGGTGATTTTTCCATGCGGATCGTTCTGACGAATAGCTTCGGCGGCATGAACGCCTGCCACGCCGTTGCCGATAATGACATATTTCATCCGGCTCTCCTTTTGTTAAGATTTTTTTATAACAGAGATAAATACCTGTCCGCAAATTTTTTGATATTTTGTAGGGGCATCCCCTGTGATTGCCCTGCTGCAAGGGTAAGCCTGCAAGGGTAAGCACAGGGGCTTACCCCTACAATATTGCCGAAAAATATATGAT
>DYRC01000111.1:3805-11786 GCA_020718925.1 Desulfonema limicola | reverse complement strand
AGTGTGTAGTCCATAATTTAACACGCTTCCCGGAAATGAATTTCCGGGCTATTATGTATCGTCCCGATGGGACTTTAATTTGTCCCGTAGGGACAGCCTGTAATAGCGCGGCAATTTATTGCCGTGAGAAATACCCCACGAATAAATGCCTCTGCGAGATTTCCCGAAACCTCATGCTCAAACACCTCACCTTCCCGCGTCATGCCTCTGATTCTGCCATCTTCCAGAAATTCTTCCAGAAATCTTTTGCCGATCTTATGCCGATGATCTGTCTGAACATCTTGTTTTTTAAGCAGTTTCATAAAATTAAGGATTCGCCCCAATCTCAGCAAGGTGAGAATTTCAAGTCGCGTTGTGGTGTGAGAAAGCGGCAACGCAGAAGAGCGCATCAATGAAAGATGTTCTGGAAGAATGCCTAATTGTTCACATTTCTTAAAATCCGCACTTCCGGGCGCGGGATAAAATACCGATACGCCGACAATGGTGTTCAAGTTTGCAAGATAGAGCAGATCATTCAAAGAATCTTCAGCGCGCTGCCCCGGCGCACCGATAATAATGTAAGAAACCGCTTCAAGCCCGAATACTTCGGCAAGTTTCAAGGCATTTTCAAGCGAATTCCGCATATCGCGCCGCCCGAATCGCTTCTGCTGCTCCGGGTTGGCAGTTCCTAACGAAAGATTGAGCGTTTTGAACCCGGCTTGCTTCATCTGATAAATGATGTCTTCATCAAGCGATGGCGGAAACAAGCCGTTCATGGCTCTGAGTTCAAGCTCATAACCGGAAAACCGCGTCTGAATTTCATGCAGCAGGGTTAAAAACCATTGGCGATCCAGAGAAATATTTTCATCTTCAATATCCATAAATCTGACGCCGTACTGAACAACCGCCCGCTCAATTTCAGCAAGCACGGACTCAGTGCTTCTTTTCCGGTATTTTACGCCTGCCATGCAGCAATAACTGCAAGGCTTCGGGCAGCCCCGGCTGGCAGTGATAACCGCGCTATGCCCTTTTCCCCGATGATAGAATTTGTGGTGAATCAACTCTGATGCGGGCAGGGGATAATCATCCAAATTTTCCATCAGCGCAGGCTCGCTGACATGAAGAGAACCGTCAGATTTTCGGAATACGATTCCGGGAACAGACTCCGGGTTTTTGCCATTTCTGATCGCCTCTGCAAGCAGCGGCAGAGACACTTCCCCGTCTCCGCGCAGCACAAAATCCGCTGACTTGCATTGCATGACCGATTCAGGCATGGCTGTCGGATGATGACCGCCCATGACAATTTTTGCTTGGGGGCAATATTGCCGGACGGTTTCAGCAACCCTGATTGCCTCATGGCTGTATGCGGTGAACAGCGAAGATATGCCTATCAGAAACGCGCCGGATGCTTTGGCAATTTTGCCGATATGCTCAAAACTGTATCCGAAATGCTTGAATCCGTGAAACAGCGCAAACGGCGAGATGTCTGATTTTTCATAATACGGCGCAAGAAACGCCATTTCCGGCGGAATAGGAAGCTGACGGGTTTTAGGGCTTGCCAGCGCGTCAAAGATTTCTACGGAAAAACCGCTTTTCATCAATGCAGACGCAATGCAGGCAAGCCCATACGGAATAGTTCTTTTGGCAGTCAGATAAAAATCTTCTATCGGCGGCTGTATGAGCAGAATATCAGGCATGTTATTATTGAGAATTGAGAATTGAGAATTGAGAAGTATCTTCATTTCTCATTTTTCCTTTCTCACTTCTCACTCTTCCTTTCTCACTCCTGAGGCGTATCCGGCACCATCATGCCGTTGTCCAAAAAGATGTCGGCGTCTTCTGCGGAAAGCGGCTTTGAAAAATAGTAGCCCTGACCGTATTCACAGCCATAGTCGTTCAGATAGTGAAAATGATTGTTGGTTTCCACGCCTTCGGCAACGATTTCCATATTCAGCAGATGCGCCATTGAAACAATGGTTTCGATAATGTTCTTTTTGCCCTTGCCCGACATCTGCCGGACAAAAGAACGGTCTATCTTGACCAAATCAATCGGAAATCTGTTCAGATATGCCAATGAAGAATAGCCGGTGCCGAAGTCGTCAATGGCAATTCTGATCCCCATCTCCCGGATCTGCCTGAGCATGATGGCAAGTTCTTCGACATTTCCGATCAGAACGCTTTCGGTCATTTCCAGCTTCAGGCAGTTTCCGGGCAGTCCGGTCTCCTCCAGCGCGTTTTTTACGATACTGACAAAATTCTGCTCCATAAATTGTTTGCCGGAAACATTGACGCTGACAAACAGCGGCTCCGGAATCCGATCTATCCAGAGTTTCAACTGGCGGCAGGACTCAATCAATATCCACTTGCCCAACAGCAGAATCACGCCGGTTTCTTCGGCAATGGGAATAAAAATTTCCGGTGAAATAATTCCGCGCTCCGGATGCCGCCATCTTACCAGAGATTCAAATCCGGCAATTTTATTGGTTTTCAAAGAGATAATTGGCTGAAAATTCAGAATAAATTCATGACGCTCCAATGCGCCGCGCAGATCGTTTTCAAGGCGCATCAGATTGATTCGCTTATCATGCAGCGTTTCATCATAAATCTGATAGCCGCCTCTGCCCAGATGTTTTGCCCGATACATCGCAATATCTGCGTCTCTCAAAACATCTGAGGGCGAAGCGTATTTTGACATGCCCGGCACAATACCGATGCTGACCGTGATAAAAATATCCTGCCCGTCAATTTCAAGCGGAGACTGAAGTTCTTCTCTGATGCGGATAGCCGTATGCACCGCTTTTTCCCGGACATGCTCTTTATCTTCTATCAGAACCGCAAATTCATCTCCGCTGAACCGGGCTAAAATATCGGTCGGCATCAGTATGCTTCTCAGACGCTCGGACATCGCCTTCAAAACCTTGTCACCGGCAACATGTCCCATGCTGTCGTTAATGACGTTGAACCGATCCGCGTCAAAATAAAGCACCGCATAAGGACAATCTGTATCTCCCCGTGTTCTGTTCATAATCTTTTCAAGCCGATCATAGAAAAAGTTCCGATTCGGCAACCCGGTCAGGGGGTCATGCAAGGCACGATACAGTTGTTTTTCAAAGAAATGCGCCGTGTTATCCCGAATCATAGCTGCCATAGAGCGCATGATGGACAGCGAAATATGGGTGGAATTCATCAGAACGCTGTTGAAATCTTCGCGGTGAATGGTCAGCACAACGCTGGGTTCCCGACAAAGAGTTGTAGCACTTCTGTAAGAATCATCAATCAGAGCAAGCTCTCCGAAAGACTGCCCTTGACCATAGACCGCCAGAAGATCCTGCTCTGATTTTTTGTAATTTTTCCAAATCTCAACAGCGCCGCTCAGGATAATATAAAAAAGATCACCCGGATCGCCTTCGGCAAAAATAAGTTCTCCTGCGCCGAAATGCTTTTCTCGGCATACGGTTGAAATTTTTTCAATTTCTGAAGGTGGAAGAGCTTGAAAAAACTTGATATTTTTCAAAAAATTGCCGTAAGGGATCATCCGTTTCTCCGCTGATTATATTTTTTCCAAAACATCGCAGAACAGGCGCACCCCGAAACCTGTTCCGCCCACGCCGCAATAGGATCCCGCTTTGCCAAGCCGGGCAGGTCCTGCAATATCAATATGCGCCCACCGCGTATCTTTTGCAAATTCGGATAAAAACAACGCGGCAGTAATCGCCCCGCCGCCGCCCAGATTACTCATATTATTGGTGTCTGCCACTTCGCTTTTCAATCCTTCTTTGTAATCTTCAGGCAATGGCAGCCGCCAGCACCGCTCATGCGTCTTATTGCCGGAATCAAGAATCGCCTGCGCCAGCGCATCATCAGAGGAAAATACGCCTGCAATTTTTTCGCCCAATGCCACAAGACACGCGCCGGTCAGCGTGGCAATATCAATCAGAATGTCAGGTTTGTACTGCTTTACCGTGTATGCCATCGCATCGGCTAAAATCAGCCGA
This sequence comes from Desulfonema limicola, assembly GCA_020718925.1. Taxonomy (GTDB): domain Bacteria; phylum Desulfobacterota; class Desulfobacteria; order Desulfobacterales; family DYRC01; genus DYRC01. The sequence continues at coordinate 7,812 of DYRC01000111.1, read as the reverse complement.
CCTTCTGCATCTGTATTGCCGATTTCAATGGTTTTGCCGCTGTAAGAGCGCACAATATCGCTGGGGCGGGTGGCTGTGCCTGATGGCATATTTTCTGCCAGAGGAATCACGCCGATCACATTGACATCCGGTTTGAGCTTTGCAATGGTTATCAACGATGCGGCAACTGCCGCCGCGCCGGACATATCGGTTTTCATGGTCAGCATTCCCGCAGCCGTTTTGAGATCAAGCCCGCCGGAATCAAATGTAACGCCTTTGCCCACAAATGCAACCGTCTTTTTGGCGTTTTTATGCCGATATTCAAGCGTGAGAAGACAGGGCTTGTTTTCGCTGCCCGCGCCCACTGCCAGCAATGCCCCGAATCCCTGCGCTTTCAATGCTTCTTCTTTTAACAGGGTGATTTTAAGCGATTCTTTTTCCGCCAAAGCCATGATTGCTAAAGCCAAATCTTCGGGCTTTTTGTCATTTGACGGAATCCCTATCCATTCTCTTGCAAGAAGCGTTCCCTGACAGATCAGCAATATCCGCTCTGCCAACCCATTGAATTTTTTAACATGAGCGGATTTAAGCAGAAAACTGATTTTTTCCAAAGGTTTAAGTTTTTTCTCCGCTTTGTATCTGTCAAACAGGTGATTTGCCAAACACGCCCCTTCCATCATGGGTTCGAGAATATCTTCCATCTCCCGCTGAAGTTTTTTTTCAGAAGGCACTGCAATGGAAATTTCGGAAAGCTTTTTGGACATGCCTTTTTTCACTGCCTGCCCGATGGCAGTCCGAAAGCTCTCCCGGTCAATCTTTTCAAGCTTTCCCAAGCCCGTCAGGATGACCCGTTCGGCAATAAAGCCCTGGGGCTGATGAAAAATAAGCTCGTCGCCTTTTTCGCCCTTAAATTCCGGCATGGCTTTCGCGCTTTCAATCAATGTCAGTAAGGCGCGGTTGTCGTAAATATCGTTATCCTCGCACACAGGAACAATCAATGCCTGCGTTTTTTCTTTTTCCGCGTCAACGGCGGTTAATCCGATCACTGGCGGCTTCTCCTTTTTTATCGGTTTTTCATAAAAAAATCTTGTCGTATATAGCCGATTGAAAATTTAATGATTAGACTTATGTTTATCCATAGTCAATAGAAATTTTGAGAACATCTGTAAAAAATAATGCTTATTGTAAAAAACAACCTGAACAGGAGTTAGGCTGTTGAATAAGATGAGCAGATAGGGTATATATCGTTTATGAATCTGATCAAATAAGCACCCCTCCCCCGGCCCCTCCCCTGAAAGGAGAGGGGAGCAGAGATGATGTCTCCCCCCCTTCCCTTTCAGGGAAGGGGGCCGGGGGGTTAGGTGAGTTTGAAAGCGATTTGGTATAATGTTAATATCTATTTGTATTAAAAGGAGAATCAAATGTCTGTTCTGATAGCGGTGGTGGTTTTAACCGTCTTTATTTCAGCCCAATGTTCGTTATTCAAGGCTGTGTTGTATTCCACCCAACTTGGAACGCTTGAAGCTGAAAAAGCTGCGGGAAGCAAAAAATATAAAGCCAAAAAATTTATTGAGATGAAAAGCCGGATATCCATTCCGCTGTCTGCAATTCTGATTTTAAACACCATAGCACATACCGGCGGCGCGATCATTGCGGGCATGTATGCCCATCAGATACTGGGTGCGTCTTATGTTCCGTTGTTTTCTGTAGTGTTCACACTGCTGGTTTTATTTTTCGGGGAAATTATTCCGAAAACCATCGGCGCAGTCCATTGGCGGCATTTATGGTCTATGATTGTCCTGCCGATAACTATCATAAAATATGTGCTTTATCCGCTGATCTATATTTCCCAGAAAATTTCCAATTTTATGATGCCGAAAAATCCTGCCTCGCCGGTTACTGAGGAAGATATTCTGGGCGTGATTCGGCTGGGCGCCAAAGACGGCGAAATTTCCCAATGGGAAAGCCTTATGCTGCATAATATCATCCGGCTTGAAACCAAAGAAGTACAGGAGATTATGACGCCCAGAACCGTCATGTTCACGCTGGATGAAACCATGACAATCATGGATGCGTTTGATAAGGCGATGGAGGAAGGTTACAGCCGCATTCCGATTTATCGGGAGGAAAAAGAAAATATCGTAGGGTATGTGATGCTTCAGGATTTAAGTTCCGCAAAAATCTTAGACAAATATGACGTTAAGCTTTCGGCAATTGCAAAGCCCATTCCGTTTGTAGCGGAAAAAGAAAATTGTCTGTTCCTGCTCACAGAATTTTTGAAAAAACGCAGGCATGTTGCGATTATCGGCGATGAATTCGGAGGCGTTTCCGGGCTGGTTACACTTGAAGATATTATTGAAACCATGCTGGGCGCGGAAATCGTGGATGAACATGATTCTGTGGTGGATTTGCAGAAGCTTGCCAGAAAGCAGCGGCAGAAACGCTTTGAGGTATTGAAAAATGCAATGCCGGATAAACAGGACCCGGACAATATCGAAATCAATTTTGATATGATGATTGAATCGGATCAGATGACTGTGCCGGAGTCGAAAGACCTAACCCCCCAGCCCCCTTCCCTGAAAGTGAAGGGGGAGTAAAGACTCCCCTCTCCGTTTCGGGGAGGGGTTGGGGGAGGGGTTACAAATAGGAGGAATTACATGAAAAGAGCCATTGCGTTATCGGGTGGGGGACCTGTCGTAGGAATTGAAATCGGCGCGTTAAAGGCGTTTGAACAGGAAAACATTGATTTTGATGTTTATTCCTGTGCCTGCGTGGGCAGTTGGGTAGGATGTCTTTACAACAGTCTGAAAGCTGATACGGACAGACTCAGAGAAGTTGAGAAGTTTTTCAAAGATGAAATTTTTATCGCTGATGATGTTTATGAGAGTTTTCCGATTAATTACAAAGTGTTTCGGGTGGATTATCTGAGTGATTTCCAGAAGCTGATGGAGAAGATATTCGATGTCAATACATATCGGCAGTTGTTTCTTCCGAATAAACTGTGGGACTATGCGTGGAAGTTTATAAACAACCCGCCCAAAACGATGGATGACTATTCTTATTATATCAGCGAAGGCATGGCTCTGAATCCGCTTATCAGACTCTCCACCGAACTTCAGTACAAAGTCAGTAAAAGCGGTGTTGCCGGGCTGATCAGCAGCGGAGCTTTTGTTAATAAGTTCATTGATTTCGATAATTTGTTCAAATCAGACAAGATTGTTTATCTGAATGCCTACAATCTTTCTCAGAAGCAGATGGAAATTTTCGTCAATTGCAAGGATCACCCCAAATACAGTGCTATGAGTCCGGATGCGCTTATGGCTGGATCGAGTGTTCTGCATTATACGGAAAACAGAACCATTGCCGGAAAAGAGGGTAAATATTGCGAAGGCGCGGTGATCAATACGGTCGAACTTGACCATCTGCTTGACGATCATTCTGATTTTGATGAAATATGGGTGATAAAGATTGCGGATTACAAAGAAATCACGCCGCCTAAAAATCTTATTGAAGCCGAACTGCTCGGTGTCATGCTTCCATTCGATACCATATCTGATGATGATATTGTACTCTTTTCTCAAAGATTACAAGAATATAATCGGAAAAATAACAAAAATGTCAAGCTTGTCAATGTGCTGATGAAATACGGAACGCTCAATTATCACTGGAATCATTCCAATCTGAATCAGGGCATAGCCGTCGGTTATCAGGGAACTCTGAATGCTATCAATGAATTTAATCAGCACGGAGGTGCGTCTGGCAAATTTTGTGATGTTGAAATTATCTCATAGGACTGAGCGGATCTTTTTTCAGGCAAAATGTCACGAATGTAAAAATCCGACATATTATACTTCCGAAAGGCAGTCAACATTTAACATTCATTCAGGAGGAATCCATGAAAAAAATTGTAAGGATAACCGTATTTTTGCTGGTGGTCATGGGGATATTTCGGAGTTACGCACAGGACACCCGAGGGGGGGGGCAGAAACGCCGGACAATTTTGTATTGAACGTGGGATATTTTGAGTT
>DYRC01000111.1:0-3705 GCA_020718925.1 Desulfonema limicola | reverse complement strand
GGGGGGGGGCAGAAACGCCGGACAATTTTGTATTGAACGTGGGATATTTTGAGTTTCCCGGAGTTACCTATACGGACGATAAAGGAAAACCTGCGGGGCTTGTCAATGAGATCACGATAAAAACCCTTGACAATACAAAAATGAAATATTCGATTCAAAGCTATTCCGCACCCATGTTATTTGACAAATTCTCAAAAGGAGAGATTCATCTTTTCAACGGCGTAAGCACCCTGCCGACGATTCAGACATCTGCGGTTTCAAGCCAGATTCCGTTATTTGAAGTGGAAATGAGGGCATACTGGGTCGGAAATAAGCCGCCGATTAAAGAAAAAGAAGACCTTCTCGGGCATTCGGTGATTCTGCTGAAAGGCTTCACATACAAAGATTGGGGAGCATGGATCAGAGATCAGAAAAACAAAGTCGTTTTTTATGAGCCATACACCCATGAAAGCGCGTATGAAATGCTCAAAAAAGGGCGGGCGGAGTATCTGCTGAGTTACAAATATATTGACGATGAGATTTTAAGTAAGGTTAAAATTCCCGATTTGGTGGTTAAGCCTTTGTTTCAATGGCATTGTGTTTTCAATATCAGCAAAAACACGCCCAATGCAGCGGCATTGTTGAAAAAACTCGAAGACAGCTATCAGCAGCTTGTACTGGAAGGCAAATTGAAAAAGCATGAATAGCGGCTATGACTTATGCGGTTAAGTACCCATCCGTAAATTTTTGCATATTATGTAGGGGCAACCCCCTGTGGTTGCCCCCTATCCCGTGATTGTAACCGTAAAGGGTAAGCACAGGGGCTTACCCCTACGCTTAATCTGTTTTTTCTGCGTAAAGTCATGATTAAGATAGAAAAGAGTCTGACATAATGTAAGGTAGGATAAGACGCATGAAGGAAAAATATCAGGAAGTGATCAGAACAGTCAGCACTCAGATAGCCGGTGCATTAACCTGCTGCCTGAAATTATTTACCGACTATCGTGAATTGCACACTTTTTTTATCACCATACTTTTTATCCTGCTGACGTTATCTGAAATCAGTCTGCCTTTTTCGGATTTTTCAGAGCGCAAAAGCCGGGATTTGCGGTTTCTGATGCGAGGAAAAGAAACAGCAGGCGGCAATGTGGTAATTGCTGCCATTGACGACAAAAGCCTTGAAGCTATCGGACGCTGGCCCTGGTCCCGGTCTGTCATCGCTCAACTGGTTACGCTGCTCAAACAAGGCGGTGCAAAAGCCATTGCCATTGATCTTCTCTTTGCCGACCCGGAATCTGATCCTGAAAAGCAGAAAATACGGGAGCTTATTACAGAATATACCCGGTTGGGGCTTTTAGAAACAAAACCTGAAAATCAGGCATTTTTCAGCAAAATGGTTGAAATTTCAGAAAAGATTGACCATGATGCGATGTTGGCAGAAGCGATACATAAGGCTAAAAATGTGATTCTTCCAATGGTATTTGAGACAACTCCGGATGAAATATTCGCGCCGACGCTGCCCATACCGATATTGGCACGGGCGGCTTCCCGCATCGGCTTTGTCAATGTTTTGCCGGATCCCGATGGCGCTGTCCGCAGGGGACTTGGCATGATAAAAAAAGACGAAGATATTTATCTTTCTTTTTCCATCCGCACAGTTCAGAAATATTTGAAAATAAAACATAAAGATATAATTATCTCTCCCGGAAAAGAAATCCGCTTAAATGATTATTCCGTTCCTATCAATGATAAAGAAATATTTTACATCAATTACTACGGAGCAGATGGCGTTATCCCCTCCTATTCCTGCGTGGATGTGTTGAATGGCGTGATTTCTCCGGATCAGTTCAAAGATAAAATCGTATTTGTGGGAAGCGCGGCTACGGGCTTGGGAGATCACTGGGCAAATCCGTTCACCCCAAGCTTTTCAGGCGTAGAAACTCACGCCACCATTGCTGACAATCTTCTGACCGGGCGTTTTCTGCAAAGCCCCGCTTGGACAAAGTATGCAGATGCGTTTATTCTTGCACTGACCGGGATTGTTCTGACAATGCTGCTTTCCAAAATCCGAATGCAATATTTCGCGCCGATTTCATTCGGGTTTATACTGCTTTTTATTTTAACAAATCAGATAATTTTCAATTATTATAGAGTGATATTGCTGTGGATATATCCGATATTGAATATGGTGTTCATTGCGTTGGGCATTTTTGTGCATCGCTATCTGACCGAAGGACATGAAAAGCGGCTCTTAAAGCAGGCGTTTCAACACTATCTGAATCCGTCTGTGGTGGATCGGATTATTGAAAATCCTGCCAGCCTTAAATTGGGCGGAGAAAAAAAGGAACTGACGGTATTGTTTTCAGATATTCGGGGATTTACAGCGATTTCCGAAAGTCTTGCGCCTGAATCGCTGATGCGGTTTATGAATCAGTATCTTACGGCTATGACCGATATTGTGATGAGCAATGAAGGGACACTGGATAAATATATCGGAGACTCTGTCATGGCGTTTTATGGCGCTCCCCAAGAGCAGCACGATCATGCAATTCGCGCATGTCATTGTGCATTGAGGATGATTAAATTTTTGGGTAAAAAACAAAAAGTATGGCAGGAACAAGGACTTCCTCTCATCCGAGTCGGCATCGGAATCAACACCGGACAGATGGTGGTTGGCAATATCGGATCAGATAAACGGTTTGATTATACAGTGATGGGCGATAATGTCAACATAGCTTCCCGTCTTGAATCGCTGACCAAAGATTATGGTGTAACTGTCATTGTCAGCGAATATACACAGAAAAAGGCAAAAGACGAGTTTGACTTCCGGGAACTGGGGGAGGTGCAGATACGGGGCAGAGAAAAGCCCATCAGAATTTACGCCCTGCTTCAACGGAAAAAGAAATTGGCAAAACTTCTTCAATTTTCTCCCCCTGCCCCGGTTTCATAATTCTTTGAGATATGAATAATATATTCTTTGATTTCAGCACAATATGTGGCAAATCCTCTGAACAGCAAATCGTTATGTCCCGCGCCGCTGATTTTAACAAGCTTTTTTTGTTCGGCTTTACACGCCATAAGCAGTTCTTCGGCATCAGATACGGGAATAATGTAATCATGGGTTCCGTGAATGATCAGCGTCGGGAGCGTACAGGACGCCATGCGATCTATGTTGTTGATACATCCGCACATATCCGCTTCTTTCAGATTCGGACCACCGAGTCTGGCAATCAGCCGAAGCCCGTCACTGAAAGGACTGTCCAAGATCAAACCGTGAAAATAATGCGAATGCGCGGCAGCTAAAAATATCGCCGGCGCGCTGCCAAGAGATCGCCCCATCACAAACACATATCTGAAAGAACGATTCGCAAGCGCTGCGATACGCGGAATATCCTTTGCAACAGCTTCAGCATCAGAGAACATTCGGGAATAAGAAGGAAATCCCGTACTCCGTCCGTATCCGCGATAATCAACCGCCCAGAATGATGCGCCGGATTCAACATAAACCGGGGCTAATTCGTCATAGTCTGCTGCAATTTCTCCGTTTCCGTGAAAGAACACAATCAGCGCATCACTTTTCTGAGCCGGATGCAGATAACCGCCGATGATAGCGTCTCCTGATCTTGTTTCTGTGGGAATGCCTTTTGAAATATAGCCCCGATCCTCCGGGCGCGGATGAAAAACAAATTTGCCGGTCAATGCGTCATCAATATTCATGGTGTCTCC
>DYRC01000110.1 GCA_020718925.1 Desulfonema limicola | reverse complement strand
CACAGGGGATTGCCCCTACAAAATATCAAAAAATTTGCGGACAGGTACTTAATAACAAAAGCGCCCGCTTTCGCGGGCATTGTGGAAACGGACAGGCTGACCGGCAGCGGTTTTTAGCTGTTCTGAATGCTGAACCGCCATGAACAGTACCATTCTGCCGGGTGTTTGTCCGGCGGGCAGCCTACACATTCTGTCCTGATTCTCGGATCAATGGCTTCCGCAAACGACGGATATTCCGCCATTCCTCCGGATTTACATGGATAATCTTCCAGCCCTTTGCGCTTTCTGGCATCCTGAACCCGGCATTCGTTCATCTGAAAGATGAAGCTGTCCGGTGACTCATCAATAACGGACTGTTTGTTGATGGTGGCGTATAAGCGGAATGCAAGGGCTTTTTTCAGTCCCTCCAAACCGGAGTTTTCGGGAAGATTCAGATACCGCTTGATCGCCCATGCCTCAAAAGGCGAAAAATGCGCCCAGCAGGAATCGTTGCAACGTTTGGCGTCAAACATGCCCTGAGAAAATTCAACTGCCTGAAACCATACCCCGTCATTTGCCAACCAGTTAATTCCCACATTTTCCTTTAGCAGATTCAGTTGTTCGGCAGGCATATCCAGAAAAAATTTCGGAATGTCGCCCTGCATTTCAAATCCGAGCGTTTTGGAGAGCCGCTTCATCTGAATGTCGTAACTCCGTCCATAGGCTTCTTTGAGAATCCGATAGGCTTTCTCATCACCCAACTGATGCCGTACTTCTGCAAACCACATGGCGTGATGCATCGCGATTCTGTGAAAAAAATCAATGATAAGCCGCGCGGTTTCTTCTTTGTTTAAATCTGCCGCTGAGTTTTTGTCTGTCATTTTCGGTTGAATTCCTTTCTGAAATAAACATGTTGCCCTTCCGGGGCTGATATATCTTTTTACTACAAAATCGGCGCATATTTTTCGGCAATATTGCAGGGGTAAGCCCCTGTGCTTACCCTTCCAGCAGGGCAATCACAGGGGATTGCCCCTACAAAATATCAAAAAATTTGCGGACAGCTACTTACATGATTCCCTCACGATAGCGGGGCGGCTGTTCACACCGCCTCCCGAAACAATGTTATTCCATCGTAAAATTTTCTACAAGATTCCAAATTCCGCAGGGACACGCCCCGGCGCAGAATCCGCAGCCGATACAGCGATCCGAATCCACAACATATTCATAATCACTGCCTTGTTTTTCTTTCCGGCTGATGGCAGCCTGAGGACAAACCGTTACACACAAACTGCAATCTCTGCATGTTCCGCATGAAGCGCACTGCGTTCCGCACTGATCCATATCTTTAAATTCTGTGATTCTCGGATCAAAATATGCCAGCGTCATGCGATGCCGGTCAATCATCTGGCGAACGTCAATACTCGGATGATCGCCTTTTAAAATATCAATAATGGCTTTTGCCGCTTTTCTGCCTGCGCCAATCGCATCGGTCAGCAAACCCGGTTTTGTTATGTCTCCGATAGCAAAAATCTTAGGGTCAGAGGTTTGGAAATATGCGTTGACCTTGATAAATCCGCGCTCAGTCTCTATTCCCTGCGGCAAAAATTCCAAATCCGGCGCGTCTCCGATAGAGATAATCACGGTATCTGCCGGAATCAGTTCGCCATCAGCCAGCACCACGCCTTCCTGAGTGATTTCTTTGGTCGAGCAGGGATAGCGGAATTTCGCGCCTGCTTTTTCTGCTTCTTTGCGCTCTTTTCCGAAAGACAGCGGCTCCTGAATGTCTATAAGTAAAATATCTTCCGCACCTAGCCGATGCGCTTCGGTTGCCGCATCACAGCCTACATTTCCCGCGCCGATAATCACGACTTTTTTGCCCGGCTTAATCATATTCTGTTTGGCTTTGGTCAGAAAATCCAACGCGGTAATCAGACGCTCTTTTCCGGGAATAGGAATAATTCTGGGTTTTTGTGCGCCTGCAGCAATCACCACAAAATCAAATTCTTCTCTGAGCGATTCCACATCTTTTTTGCTCAATTCCTGCTGAAGATGAATATGCGGGATGACTTTCTGAATGCGCTCCAATTCAGCAGAAATTACCTCTTTGGGAAGCCGGGTATTGGGAATGACCGAAGAAATCTTACCGCCCAGCGTTTTTGACCGATCATAAATCACGGCTTCAAGCCCGTTCTGGCGCAACTGCCATGCGATTGAAATTCCGGCAGGACCGCCGCCGATCACGGCTATTTTTTTGCCGGAAAGCGGCGGCAGTTCGGGAAGTCCTGCTTTGATGCTGGCTCTTCCCAGTTGCGTAACATCCACAGACGGCATGGCAGCCATAATCTGCCGGGTGCAGGACTGCATACACAGATTCGGGCAAAGATAGCCGCAGACCGTAGCAGGGAAGGGTGTGTAAGCCAAAGCCATATCCACCGCCTCATCTACTCTGCCTTCGCGCACCAGCCGCCATCTGAGTTGTACCGGAATGCCGGTGGGACAGGTGGCTTCGCAGGGCGCGGCATATTTTTCATTTTCCCAGACCGGCACATATCGCCGCATATCGCCGTTTGTAATGAGCGGAATCGGGCTTCGATCCAGATCGCTGAGATCGCCGATTAATCCGCCCCTGCCGAGTTCTTTATCCCAAACGTCTCTGTGAAAATCAGACATGGAGCGGGTTTTTTTCAGCATTTTTTCATGAGGGGCGCGAACCGTAATCAATTGCCATGCCTCACGAACCGCAATTTCGGCAAACAACTCGGTTTGGCGGATACGCTCCAGAAATACCTTGAGATTTTTACTCAGCCATTTCCAGTCTTCGTCGCTGATAGGAATCATTTTGGCATCAGACTGACTGAATCCTTTATGCGGACCTCTGAAAAAGACTTTTCCGCCCACCATGCCGACCAATGGGCGATGCCCCATAATATTTTCAGCATTCTGAGGATTGTAGCCGCAGACCACCGCAATGCCGCCAGCCATAAATTCGCCGAAATAATCGCCGACAGACCCCAGCACCCATAATTCCGGCGGATCGAAGCGGGGATTGTGCTTGGTCATGGTCATGCCGCGTGCGCCGATATTGCCGGACACATAAATTTTACCCTGTGCCATTGCGTTTGCCGCACCGTTGCCGGTGTTGCCGTGAACCACTATCTGCGCTCCGGCGTTGAGCCAGCCCGCATCATCTGAGGCAGGTCCGTTGATTTCAATAAACGTGTTGGGAAATCCCATAGACCCCACGCGCTGCCCCGGCTGCCCTTCAATTTTCACACGAACCGGCTCATTGCCGCTTTTCCATAAGCGTCCTCCGATGCCGTGCTGCCCGAAGGCTTTCACCTCAATATGACGATGCCCGTTGGCAACCGCTTCCTGAACTTCTTCTTCCAACACGCGGGATTCGACTCGTTTTCCGCCTTTTTTCCCTTTGATAACGCAATATTCTTCCTGATTCATTATCTTGACTCCGATGATGATTTTTTTTGAATTTTTCAGAATTGAACTTTTTGAAGAAAATGTCAAATGTTTTTACAGTGATTCAGAATGAAAAATTACAGAATATCCTCGTCCCCGCATGGAGATATCTGAGAGGGATAATAAAAAGAAGAGGGAATTTCTGAGACTCAGGTTCATCCGTATGAAAAGTACCACTACCGTAATTTATTCCTTAAACCGATAGCCTACGCCCCGCACGGTTTCGATATAATGCCCGCAGACGCCTAATTTTCTGCGAAGCCCGGCAATCTGCACATCCACGCTGCGATCTGTTACAGGATAATCATCTCCGCGTACAGCATCCACAATCTGAGAGCGGCTGAACACCCATCCGGGACGCCTGCCTAAGACCAGAAGAATCTGAAATTCGGTAAATGAAAGCTCTATCGGCTCTTTGCATACCGAAACTTTGCGCCGTCCCGGATAAATACAAATATCGCCCCGACATAAAAACTCATCATCCGATTCATCGCCCTTTCTGCGAATAACCGCTTTTGCTCTGGCGCAAAGAATTTTCGGACTGAACGGCTTGGTAACATAATCATCAGCCAGTTCCAGCCCCGCGATAATATCAGCGTCTTCGCTTTTGGCAGTGAGCATGATGATAGGAATATGATGGGTTTTCTGATCAGCTCTGAGGATTTTCGCAGCTTCTATGCCGTCAATTCCGGGCAGCATAAGATCAAGAATCAGAAGATCGAACGGCTCTGATTTGGCAAGACGTACAGCATCTTCTCCCGAATCCGTGCATGTAACCGCATAGCCTTCTCTGACAAGATTATATCTGACGAGTTCAAGAATATCCTCTTCGTCATCAACGATAAGAATCCGATATTTTTCCATGTTACCTCTGACAAGATTTAGGTGTTATGCACTTGAATTTTTAATAATTGATTTTATTGATAGAAATTTATGCGATGCACAAGTTGGGTCTATAAAAATCAAAGGTTTATTTTTCAATTGCGTAAGTCCTATAAAAAATACTTTATGCCTCTTTCTCAGATAATTTCGCTATTATTCGGAATAGGATCGGTCATAGGATTCCACACAGCGAGTCGGTTCTGAGAAGCTGCTGTGTTGAGATCATTATCCGTTGAAACAAACAAATCAGTTCCGGATTCAATAGCACATGCAAGTTGAAACGCATCGCATCCTTTTATTTTGTGATTCAATCCTAATACCGAAGAATCAAAATAAATTATCATCCGTATTTCTCTGTCAATCGCTTTCTTTGTTCAAGAATAATATCGGATGCAAGAGGCGCACCCTTTTTTGGTCTGACAGGGTTGATATTGTGAAAAAAAGATTTATCGCCTGTCTGCAACCATTTTTTCTTGGGTTTGTAAGCAGTTATCTCTGAAAATAGTTCGATCTGACGGATAAACATCTCAAGCAAATCGTCTTTTCTTTGATTGATTTCATCTGTTTTGCGGATCAGTTGAAACAGTCTGAATTCCTGATCTGTCAGATTGACAATGTGTTCGTGCATGGTTTTCAAGCTTTCCTATCATAATTAAACAATGAATTTGTATTCTTTGCTTATACTTATGACTATACTCAATGCGGCAAAATCTGTCAAGTTCAAAAAAATAGTGCATGGGATATTTATTGCCTCTGAAAGAAGCCATAGGAAATCTTGCCAAAGCCCGGCGGGATGATATTCATTCAGAAGGAAAATGAACAATTTTCAGAAAATACTTCCTTTTGAGATTGAAAAGAGATAGAGATATGTAAAATCGAAATTGAAATACCAAAGGAGACAACATGAATATATATCTTACCGGAGTCGGCGGTCAGGGAATCGGACTGTTAAGTGAAATTCTGCTCAGAGCAGGCGATTATGCAGGCTTGACGGTCAAAGGCGTGGATACGCATGGACTGGCACAGCGCGGCGGCATGGTGGTCTCACATATCCGATTCGGAAAAGGGGCGTATAATCCCCTGATACCCGAAGGCGAGGCAGATATAGTCGCAGCTCTTGAACGGCATGAAGCGCTTAGGGGAATGAATGCCGCGCTGAAAAACGGCGGCGCGTTGATATATTACAACACCGTCTGGCAGCCGCTTGAAGTCCGGCTTAAAGGTGCGGAAGAAGTAAGCGAATCCGTCATCAGCGAGCAATGTCAGAAGCGAAATATCCGTGAAATCAGGGTGTTCAAGCCGGATTTGGAAGATGTGCGGATGCAGAATACCGTATTGCTGGCAAAGATGGATAAACATCGGCTGATGCCGGAAGTGAAAACTCAGCACTATTGTCAGGCAATGGCGGATTTGCTATCCGGCGCCGCTCTGGAAAAAAATCTGGCATTGTTTGAAGCAGAAAGGCTATAGCCCCATATCGCCGAAACAATATTGAAGCATCACAGACGCCGCAATGGCTGCCGTCTCAGCCCTTAAAATCCGGGGACCCAGTGTAACCGCAGCAAATCCGGCATCCCGCGCCATCTTCACTTCTGACTCGGAAAATCCGCCTTCAGGACCCATTAATGCAATAATCTTATGTCCCTGAGTCGGAATTGCCTCAACCGCTTTTTCCCAGAATATCAGCCTGAGATCGCAGTTCTGTCCGATTTGCAATACGTCTTGAAAAGACAACACCGGCGCAATTTCAAGCATTTTTGTCCTTCGGCATTGTTTGAGCGATTCTTTGGCAATGTTTTTCCATCGTTCATAGCGGGCGGCAAGACGTTTTTCATCAGGTCTGGACACACAACGTTCGGCAATAAACGGTATCCATCGGCTGATGCCCAATTCGCTCAACGGGCGAATCAGCTCTTCCATTTTTTTTTCTTTTAAAAATGCCTGAGCAATGATGATGTCTGCCGGAGATTCACGCCAAGATTGGATTGACTGAAGAACAACGGCTTCTACGCCGTCTGAAGATACGGCAATAATTTCAGCCTTGTATTCATGACCTGCGCCGTTGAAGAGAATGATAGTATCACCGACTCTGAGACGCAGAACATTTTTAATGTGATTTGCCTCAGAACCGGTGATAATTACGTTTGAGTTTTCGGTAATTAAGGCATCTGTGAAAAAACGCCGCATTTACTGCTCCAGAATAGCCCGGATTTCATTAAAATCAGAAATATGGAACGCGGCAGACAGCGCGGGATTTTTATATGCCACAAGCGGAATGCCCGCCTTTACTGCGGCAGTTTCATCCACCTGCGAATCCCCGATATAAATCGCCTGATCCGGCTTGATTCCGAAATGTTCTGTGATTTTAAGCAGCGGTTCGGGATCAGGCTTGGGATGCTTGACGTCCAATGATGTAACCACCATATCAAAAGCTCCTTCAAGCCCGAATTCTTTTAACACTCTCGGCATGGTATCTGAGCGATTTGTTGCCACCGCTGTTTTATAGCGGGGTTTGAGCCAGTCAAGCAACGGCTTTAAAGACGGTTCGATGATCATGTATGGAATAAACATCCCATAACTCATCTGAGAGCGAAATGCGCGTGCTGCTGCAAGCTGTGCCTCATCTTTGAATAACAGGATCAGCACTTCATCGGCAGTATGCTGATGAGCATAAACAAACTGCTCCGGCGTAAGCTTGGGCATATTGAAATGCGATAAAATATGATTGTAATACGCGCGATTTGCTTCGGAAGTCTCAAACATCACGCCATCGCAATCGAAAATAACGACTCGGATATCTTTCATGGTTGTTTTTTCTTAGGTGGCTCAAAAATGTTGCCATACACGCCGATCTGAATTTCAGGGCGCAGCGAACTGTCTGTTTTCAGGATAATATTATCCACATATCTGCCGGGTGTTTTTCTTATGTTTTCAACATTCAACACATATCTGACTTTCCCGGATTCCTTAACTTCTTCCAATTTGAAGCGAATATCCTGCCCTTTTTCAGCTTTGCTGTCCAAAATTTTAAAAATATGCTTTTCATTGGCAGGCGTGATCGTAACCTTGCTTCGGAGTTCCTGATCAGTCGCGCCGTTCAGATTAACCCGTTTCGGATCAATGGTTGCAAAAGCTTCCACCTGCCCCTGAATTTTAAGATTCAGTCTGGGATGTGCTTTGTCGTTTGTCTCTACCAGTGCGCCCTTGCTGAGTGTTTTGCCGCCAAAACCTTCTGTATCCACTTTCAGCGTAATCTTTCCCTCGCCGCCGGGAGGGATCTGCTTCGTATAAGAAGCCAAAGTGCAGCCTCAGCCCGGTTTGACTGCCAGAACTTCCAGATCGGCAGTTCCCTTATTCTGAATCGTAAAATCATGTATTACGGTAACGCCTTCCATAGTCATCGGAAAATTATAGGTATCTTCCGGTATGACCGCAAGCGGCGAAGGTTCAGCCGGCTTTTCCCCGCCGGGTGCCGGAGCAGAAGGCGGTGTTACTGCCTTTTCAACCGCCGGAGCCGGAGAAGGCGGTGCCGTTTTTTCATCCGCATAAGACAGCGATGTTGAAATCAGTATACTGACAATGGCGGTCAGTATAACACCTGATTTGAAGTTCATGTTCAAAACTCCTTTTCCACGTTAAAATATTTTTTTGAAAACAGCTTTATCAAAAACACATATCCTCAACTAAATCTGCATTTTTTTTTAAATGTCAAGAGATCATCTGCTTTCAATCCTCATAAAATTCATCTTCCGGCTCCTCCGCGCTCTTGGTTAAAAGATGCTCAATATTCACCTTTTTGGCATCTGACCAAAGTCCTTCAAGATTATAAAATTCCCGTCCGGATTCATAAAAAACATGAATAACCACATGACCGTAATCCAGCAATGCCCAATGCCCTTCTTTCGCGCCTTCCACGCTTAACGGGCGTTTTCCCTGTTTTTTGAGTTCTGCTTCGATATGTTCTGCAATTGCAGTTACCTGACGATTCGAGCGTCCGCTGCAGATAATGAATGTATCGGTAAATGCGGCTATGCCGCGCAGATCCAGCACAACGACTCTTAATGCCTTTTTTCCCAGCACGGCATTTATATAAATCTCAAGAGACGAATCCATCGTATTCAATGTCATTTTCAAAAAATCCTCTGTATCAGACTATGAAAAAACCTGTTTTTCTGATACAATATATCCTATTGATGCCGTATATTACAAGGGAAAAATATTGCGCCCCATTGTAAAACAGGTGTACACTCAGCAATTACGTCTTATATTTGACAATACCTCTAATTCCTGAGAAAGGATACAATTATGAAAATAGCAGTCAGCGGTAAAGGCGGCGTGGGTAAAACCACATTTTCCGCCTTGATGATACGAACATTAAATGAACAGGGAAAGCATGTTTTAGCCATTGATGCTGACCCGGATGCCAATTTGGCAGGCGCGCTCGGCATCAAAGATTCGGATAAAATTGTTCCGATTGCGGAAATGAAAGAACTGATCTTTGAAAGAACCGGCGCACAGGCGGGAACCATCGGCGGATATTTCAAGCTCAATCCCAAAGTGGACGATCTGCCGGAAGCATTGTCTGTCAGACTCGGAAATATCAAACTCATGCGGCTGGGCGGCGTGAAAAAAGGCGGGGGGGGCTGTATCTGCCCGGAAAGCACCCTGCTCAAAGTCCTGGTTATGCACATTATTCTTGCCCGAAATGAAGTGGTGGTCATGGATATGGAAGCGGGCATTGAGCATCTGGGCAGAGGAACGGCTCAGGCGGTAAATAAGCTGATCGTGGTGGTGGAACCGGGGCGGCGCAGCATTGATACTGCCGAACATATCCGGCATCTTGCGTCTCAAATCGGACTTGCCAATATCGCGGTGGTCGGCAATAAAATCCGCAACCCGTCAGATGAGGAATTTATCAGAGAACATCTCAAGGATTTTGAGATTCTCGGATTCATGCCTTATGATGAAAAATTGGTAGAGGCGGACGTGAAAGGCATTTCTCCGTTTGATACAGATGCGACAGCCAAAGAGGCTGTTAAGCAGATGATGGGCAGGCTCGGAATATGACGGAAAAAGAAAAAAAGAAAATATTCATCGTAAGCCGGAAAAAACGGGTCAAAGTTGAAAGACCCAAGCTCAAACCCGGCGCGGATAAAGGGCTGAAACGGGTATTTGCCGACATCGGTGTGCCGGAAAAGGCGCCGTTCAGCCCTGACCCGTTTCAAATTAAAGCGATTGCAGCCGTTGAAAAAGCGGATTGTCTGGTAACAGCGCCCACCGGCTCCGGAAAAACATGGATTGCAGAGCAGGCAATTGCAAAAATTCGGGAAACCGGGGGAAAGGCATGGTACGCCTCTCCGTTGAAGGCATTAAGTAACTCAAAATATTATGAATTTTGTGAACTATTCGGTGCGGAGAACGTGGGAATTCTGACCGGAGACCGGAAAGAAAATCCGGACGCGCCGATCATTGTCGGAACAACGGAAATTCTGCGGAATCAGTTGTATGACGCCATGCACTATGGCGAAACCTTTGCCACAGACTTTGTGGTGCTGGATGAGGCGCATTTTTTAGGCGATGCGGACCGGGGCGTGGTGTGGGAAGAAATTATGATTTATCTGCCGGAACGGATACCGATGCTGATGCTTTCGGCAACTATCGGCAATGCCCGTCAGATTGCGGAATGGCTGGCGTTTATCCGCTCCAAACCCTGCACCGTAGTTGAAGAAAAGAAACGCCCGGTCCCGCTGTATTCCTTATTTCTGCATCCTTCGGGAACGCTGTTTCCGCTGCTATCTCCCAAAGGAAGAAAAGGACTTCATCACAAGGTCTTATCCTATCTTGATGCCAAACATCCGCCGGTGTTCGGTCCCGCGCAGCACCTGCCGCCGATGGGAGAGATTCTGCAGGTATTGAGAAAATACGATCTGCTTCCGGCTATATTTTTCTTAAAATCCCGTGCAGATTGCGATCATGCGTTGAGTCTTTGCGAAGATAATTTCATAAACGATCTGCATCGCAAAGACATGATTCGGGATCAGATTGAAGACGTTATCGCTAAGTGTCCGCATGTTGCAAAGCATCGGCAGCGTTGGCAGTTGGAGCATCTGGCAGTCGGGGCGCATCACAGCGGACAGTTGCCTGCGTGGAAACTGCTGCTGGAGCAGTTGATGACTCAGGGCGCGTTAGATGCTATTTTTGCCACGTCAACCGTTGCGGCAGGCGTTAATTTTCCGGCAAGAAGCATTGTATTTCTCAATTCAGATCGTTTTAACGGCGTAGAATTTATGCCGCTCACCTCTACGGAATTTCATCAGATGACCGGAAGAGCGGGACGGCGCGGCATGGATCAGATCGGCTTTGCAATGGCAATTCCCGGAAAATATATGGATATTCCCATGATTGCCGAGTTGGTGTCTTCGCCGCCGTCAGATGTGTTAAGCCAGATCAGAATCAATTTTTCAATGGTGCTGAATCTGCTGTTGTCTCATACGCCGGATCGGATTGAAGATTTGCTGAAAAAATCGTTTGCCGCATATCTGATTGCCAAAAATCCGCCGAAAAGAGGCGGCAAAGCGGTTCTTTCCCAAAGCCATCGGGGATTGACGCAGGAATTTCGCCGACATCTGAATTTTTTAAAAGAAACCGGATATGTCAGCGAAGACGGCAGCCTGACCGAAGACGGCGTTTGGACATCTCAGTTGCGCGTGGATCAGCCGCTTCTGATTGCAGAAGGCTTTCGGCAGAATGTATTTCCCAAAGATAATCCGGTGCTTTTGGCGGCAATTATCACCGCATTTGTCAATGAGCGGGAATCTGATGATCGGATTGCCAAAGAGCTTATTCCGCCGGAGCTTTCCAAAAGCTTTGCAACCATGCGGCAGGGGTTGAAAGAATTTATCAAATTATCAATTTTAAGAAAATTTACGGTAAGACCTTTCTTTTTCCGTCCCGCGCTGGCAGTTTATACATGGGCAAAGGGTGAAGAAGACTGGGAAAAGACCGTCCAACTTTCTGAGCTTGATGAGGGAAATCTTGCCATGCTGATTTTAAGAACTGCGGATAATCTGCGTCATATCCGAAATCTCTCCGAGGTGTTTCCTGATGCGGCAAATACCGCAAATGAGGCAATCCGGCTGATTCTGCGTGATCCGGTCATCAGCGAATATGACGGCTGATGTGATAAAAAGTGCAACGTATGAAATACAACGTGCAGAATGTCTCCACTCTGCACGTTTAAGTCAGCGAACACAATTCACAACAAATCGCTTACTGCTTTTTCAACGTACCTAAATCCATTTTCCAGTAAAACCCGAAGGGATCAGCCGTTACCGGCGTGAAGTTCAGCGTGAACTGATACACTGTTCCGCGATAAACAGCGGTCGGTACGTTCAACTGAAAACCTTTCTCTACGGAAATACAGCCCTTGCCGCTGCTGTCGCTGTACGCCTTTCCGAATGTGAGAACATCCCCTTTCCAGTAATATGCTGACGGATCAGCCGCAACCGGCGTCAGATTCAGT
>DYRC01000109.1 GCA_020718925.1 Desulfonema limicola | reverse complement strand
CTTGGGGAATACGCGGCGCGGCTGTGGTAAATGTCGTTGCTTCACCGGCAATAATTTCACCGGCTTTGGTCTTTGCATAAGCCCGGATAGTGTATGTTCTGAGGGATTTGAGTCCGGTAACAGTAAGGGAATAAGCTTCTTCTTCACTTACCGGAGCAGCAACAAGCCCGGAAGCTTCTGTTTCACTCCACCAGTAAAATCCTCTTTCCGCTATCAGGCTTAACAGACATTTCGGAACAGAACTTTTGGCAACAGCCATAGTTCCGGCAACAGAAATCATCTCCGGAGCCGCGATGCTGACCGTGCAGGGCGGCGTATCCGGCACCGGCGGCGGAGGCATACTCTCCGATTTACTCACAAAAGTCTGAGCAGGCAGAGAGTTATAGTCTTTCATATCTGTGGCATAGACATAAATATCGTATCTGCCAAGCAGGATGAACGCGCTGTATGTGTTTTTGTACTTTGATTCCGCATCAGGTCCCGGAAGCTTCAGATACGGAGACACACTGCCGAGCAGTTCTTTGGGGCAGTATTCATATCCGGGAGGCGGATAGATTCTTGCTTCCACCCGGCTGATATTGTTTGCAGCCGTGATATTTCCGGCATACAGCCCCGCGCCGGTCTGCCCCAGATAGAGCGTCTGATTCGGAGATACGCTGCCGATAATCGGCTGATTCGTCTCTATGCTGCGTCCTCTGCCGATAATGATTTCCGTATTCTCGCGCTTTGAGCGTACAGGCGTATCTGCAAGTCCGTCTCCGTCTGCATCCAGCATCGGCGTCTGTGCAAAAACCAGACTTCCTTTGGCAGTATTGTATGACTGATAAACCTTGCCGGTGTAAAATATCGAAGACCAGAGCGGATAGGAAAAAGATAATTCGCCGTCATTAAGAAAATATGCCAACTGATCCGGAGCGGTACCGGTCATCACCACTCGCTGTTTTCCTGCCGGAGCTTTCAGTACCGGCATAAAACTCCCGGACATTGAGGCGTCATAAACCACGATGATTCTTCCGGGAATCGCAGCCTGCAGATCATTGATCCATCCGGCTAATGTGGGCGCGTCCAGCTTTTCTTTATCGTTTAACGTAAGACTGCCGGTTTCTCCGATGCCTGCCATATACAGCAGAATCTCATCCGTATTGTTCTTTGCCCATGTTGTGATGGCATAAGACAGGGCGGACAAGCTCGAATATCCATCAACATCATTGATTCCGTCTCCGTTCACGTCATAAGGCTCAACGCTGAGATAATGTATCGAATCATCCGTATAGCCCTGAGAATACAGCGCAAAGTACGCCCGATTCGCGCATTTTCGGACAGATTTCCATAGCACATTGTCCAGATAAGGTCCGCCTGCCACAATAATCGCTTTTTTCCGTGCTTGGGAAGAAATCACCGCCGCATCCGCAAAAGAGACCGCATTGATCATCTCATGGCTGTTCGATACTCCTGCCACCCTGATCGTATAATTTCCTGTTGAAGATGCCGGAATCGTTGCGGATAATGTGTTTTCATCTTTTAACGTAAGCGGCGTTATCTGAACTTCCGCGCCTCCGGCAACCGGAGACATGTATGCTTTTGTGTCGGTATCAAAGCCTGCCCCTTTGATGGTTACCGTCATGGGCTGACCGCTTATGCCGTAAGTCGGATAGACCGAAAAAATTGCCACGCCCGGCGAATCATCCAGCACGGTAACGGTTACATCCGCAGGATTTACGCCGTTATATTTCGGATCCCCGCTCTCGGCTTTTGCGGTAAACACCCGGCACAACTGCGATCCGTCAATAATGCCGTCATATTCAGCCGTAACTGTTGCGTTGATTCCATCCCGCCAATTACTGCTGTTGAGCGTAACCGATTCGGGAGAAACCGTACATTCGGACGGGTTGGAGGTGAACAGCTTAATGGTAACATCAGCAGTAGGTTGGGTAATCAGTCTGACATTGAATGCAGCTTTGCCATCGGGTTCTCTGATTTCAAGAGAGTAGGGCGAAACAAATATCGAAGCATAATGAAGAATCGTGCCGCCTCCGCCCACAGCAAACACATCTGTCTGAGACGTTCCCCATACGCTGTAAAGCCACACCAATGCGCCGGAATTCATATTTACCCAAGTACTTCCGTCATAATGATACAATGCGCCGCCCTTTCCGCTTGTAAATACATTTGCCGGAAGTTCCCCAAATGCCGGAAAATTCAAAGTATGGGGTGCCAGCGGGCATGCCCATTTTTGTCCAAACACTGCCATCATAATGAAGAACCGTACCGGACAATCCTACGGCAAACACATCCGTCCCCGAAGTTCCCCATACGCCGTTGAGTCTCTCTGATATGCCGCTGGTCATGCTTGTCCATGTGCTGCCGTCATAATGAAGAATTGTTCCGCCTTCGCCAACGGCAAATACATCTTTTTCCGAACTGCCCCAGATGCCTTTGAGCCTGCTTGATATGCCGCTGGTCATGGTCGTCCATGCACTGCCGTCATAGTGCAGAATTGTCCCCAAATCTCCGACGGCAAACAGATTGCGTCCCGAAGTTCCCCAAATGCTGTACAGAATAGTAGTGATTGGAACACCGCTGGGCATGGGTATCCATGTATTGCCATCGTAGTGAATAATTGTCCCCGAAGCTCCGACCGCAAATACTTCCGTCCATGCTTTCCCCCATATTCCGAAAAGGTTTGCAGATGTGCCGCTGGTCATTTTTGTCCACAAACTGCCGTCATACTGAAGAATCGTACCTTCCTCTCCCACCGCAAAAGCAATATCGTCTGAAATCCTGACAACGCCTCTGAGCCACTTGATAAACCCCTGGGTAATTCTTGTCCATGCGCTGCCGTCATAATGAAGTATTTCCCCATAGTCGCCCACCGCAAAAACATCGCTGCCTGAAAATCCATGTATGCCGTAAAGTATCCGAATTGACGGGTTAGTCATGCTTTTCCATGTATTGCCGTCATAATGCAGAATCGCAGCATCCTTGCCTACGGCAAAGATATTATCTTTTGAAATTCCGCGTATTCCATAGAGAATCTGAGATGATCCGCTGATCATAGTTGTCCAATCATTGCCGTCATAATGCAGAATCGTACCCGCTTCTCCTACTGCAAATACATCCGTTGCCGAATTGCCCCAGACAGCATTGAGGTTATTCGTTGTGCCGCTGGTCATAGTTGTCCAAATATTGCCGTCATAGTGAAGAATCGTACCGGTTTTTCCTACAACAAAAATATTGTTTACCGAAGTTCCCCATATACCGGTAAGATCTTTAGAAACACCGCTGGTCATCTTTGTTAATGTAGTGCCATCATAATGACGAATTTGACCCATTTCACCAACCATGAACACATCTGATGCTGAATTTCCCCATACTGAATAAAACCATGTTGCATCGCTGGGAATGGTTGTCCATGTATTGCCGTCATATCGGAGGATGGTGCCGTAGTTGCCTACTGCAAAAATATTATTTTCAGAAACCTCACAGATGCTTCTCAGCAGATTCCGCGTACCGCTGTCCATCATTGTCCATTCGCTGCCATCATAGTGAAAAATCGCGCCCATCGCGCCGACGGCAAAGATATTGTTATTGCTTTTACCCCAGACAGACATAAAGACATTTCCCTGCGGCATGGGATTCTGCCATTCCCATTCCCAATCACCTGCAAATACCGGCTGAATCAACGCAAATACCACCGCAGCCAGACAAGATAAGCTTAAAATTCTGAGAGGTTTCATAGTCTTCTCCTTTTGATGTGTCGTTTTGGACTTTACAGTGTCCACTTTACCGAATTTTAGAAAGGGGTTGACGAATAATACAGGTAAAATATTCCGATGTACAGCATAAAAATATCTGTGTAAAAATCTGCCATCACAAAACCTCAAACAAAATCATCTGTCCGGTATCTGCATGACGCCATCGCCCCAGTTCTTTCAATTGCTGCGGATACGGCGCCTTGAAAATATCAATGCTTTTATTTGCCCGCTGTTCTGTCCATAAAAAATATCTGATCTTTCTTGTTTTCAAGCCCTGAAGCAGCGAATCCGTATCTTTTGCAAAAATATCCCAGCAAGTTGCATCTGATGGCTCAGGGCAGACCGCGCCCTTGTAATGCAGATTGGCATAAAAAGACACCCACCTTTGAGTAGGATAAGATGCTGAAATAGTAATCATCTGCTGATTGCCAGCCTGTTTTGCAATAAATTCGCCGATCTGTTTGAATACCAGCTTATCCGCATCTCTGGGTTTGAAATTTTTAGGCAGAGCGCAGGCAAGAATCAGCACCGCAAGAATAGCTATCGCCAAAGATTCTTTCAGAGAAAATTTAATTATCAGCCATGAGAGGAGTTTTTCTATTCCGAAACCCGTAAAAACAGCGCAGGGAAAAATGAGAATGGCTAAAAACCGGTAATCCATCACCCATTTGTGAAAAATATGGGCATAGAGCATCAGCAAGGATGAGATTGCCAAAGCAGAAAAATAAAGCAGGCGTATATCTTCTCTGATTTTTTGCCGGATATTTGTCAAGCCGATCAGAAAAACCATGAAAAACGGATAAAAGAATGCCTCCAGTACTTGTTTTATGAGCATTCCTATCGCAACCATCCAGATATTGCTTCTGGCAGCAGACAAAAAAAATGGGAGAACTTCAGTCTGCTGGCTGGCTGCCAACAATTTAAGTTCATCCCGTAAGACATGATACTGAACAAACGGGGCAGAAAATTTTTCTGAAAGCTCGGCGCCGCGATGAAATCTGCTGATTGAAATGCCGGTAAATATCGCGCCCAAGCTTCCGATAACCGCTATCAGAATCAGAGGCGATGCGAATATCAGCAGCTTTTTTACGCTCCGCTCCGCATAAATCAGATAACAGCATGAAATTGCAATGAATAATACTGCTTCTATTCTTGCCCATGCTGCAAGTAAAAACGACAGGCAACTCAGAAACAGAAAAAACCGATTTTCTTTTTCCATTCGGATAGTAAAAAAATATAAGCCAAAAACCATGAAAAACCAGTATGTCGGGTCTCTGAGTATATCCACACTTCTGCCCACAAACATCGGCGTTACGGCAAATATCAGCGTGGTGATTGCGCTGACAGTATTGTTGAAAAAATGTCTTAACAGCAGATATAAAGGAATCAGTACCGCAAATCCGAAGAGAAATGAAACAGTTCTTGCCGCAATAATCCAGTCCGGAAAAATCTTATACGCTGCTGCCACAAGTATCGGATAATTCGATACATAACTCAATCCGCAGCCAGTCAGCGATGTCCATTGGCTGTAATGAATGGCTCTTGCCTGATGGATGTATAACGCGCCGTCCGGGTCAATGACAAAGGTGTTGCTCCACGCAATGCAGCGCAACATCATTCCGATCAGAAAAACGCCGAAAACCCACATCATCGGCTGTTTTTTGTCGAATTTTAAATAATTATCCATCAATTCCTCATGACCCCACCCCTGACCCCTCCCCCGACCCCTCCCCGAAACGGAGAGGGGAGAATAGTATCGGCAAGTTCTGATTTCCTCCCCCCCTTCCCTTTCAGGGAAGGGGGCTGGGGGGTTAGGTAATATCCTCATAAATTTCTGAAATCTGTTTTGCTATCGCATCCCAACTGTGGCGCAGAGCGGTCTGGCGGGCTGCAATTCCCATCGTCTGGCGCAGGCGGGCATCTGTCAATAGCAGCAATTTTGATGCTACGGATTCGGTATCTCCGCCATTCACAACAAAGCCGTTGACGCCCGACTGTACCATGTCTTTTGCCCCGACATTCGGGCTTACAACGACCGGCAGCCCGCACGCCATGGCTTCGGAAACCGCCATTCCGAAAGTATCGAACTCAGACAGCATACAAAATATATCCGCCGCTCCGTACAATTTTTCAATGCCCTGTGTCTGAACTCCGGCAAAAATCAGGTTTTTCTCTAAGCCCAGCTTTTTCGCCAAAGAGTTATATTTTTTATAATTTCCCTTGCCGATAACCCATAGCTTCAATTTTGCCGAAGACGCTTGAGACATGGCAGCCATGAGATTATCCAAGCCTTTGACTTCAAAATTCATGCCGACAAATATAATCACCACGTCTGATTCATCAAAGCCGAATTGCTGCCGCACTGCCTGCCGGATTTGCGGATCAGACGGCGTGAACATGTCTGTATCCACGCCCGGATGAATCACGGAAATTTTTGCCATATCCATCGGATATTCTTCAAGAAATTTTTCTTTGGCAATGCCTGAGACCGGAAGAAAGCGGCTGGGATTGCTTTTAATCATGCGCTGTTCCACCCAGACAGTTGCCAGATCAAACAGACTCATAAATTTCTTTTTGCGAATGTTTCTGATCCAGAATCGGTGCGGAACGCTGTGCAGCGTAACAATATCTGCTTTAAAAACACGCTCGTGGCTGTGAACAATATCAAAATTCATCTGAGATATTTGCCGGTTAGCAAAAAAAGCAAAGCTGGGCGTGGTCAGAAATTTCGGAAAACGAATCATCGGCACTTTGTGAAACACGACATTATCAGATACCGCCCGCCATTGATTGGCAAACACATGAACCTCATAAAGCGGGTTTTTTGCAATGCGTTCCGTAAGTTCCAGCACAAACCGTTCTCCGCCCCCCACTAATCCGTATTTGGGAACAATCACGGCAATTTTTCGGCGTTTGACACTCATTTGGCAAGAATTTTCCTAAGCTGAGTTCTGAGAGCCTGCATCACTTCATCCACGCTTAATTCATCCAGACACCGGCTGATGTCAGTATCTTGGCAGCCCTTATTCCGGCACGGCACACAGGAAAAATTTTTGTTATGCACCACAACATGCTGCTCTCCTTTGGGCGCCCACGACGCGGAAGACGATGGACCGAAAATGCTGAGAGTCGGCGTTCCTACTGCGGCGGCAATATGAATGCCCGCGCTGTCTGATCCGATAAACAACTTGCAGACCGACAACAGCGCCGATAACATGCCGACAGAGGTTTTACCGGCAAAATTATAAACATTATCCTGCTTTATCAATCGGATGATCTCATCAGCGCGTTCTCTTTCACCCGGCGATCCGGTGATGATCACTGTCGCGCCGTATTCCGCGATTATCTGCCCAATCAGCGCGGCATGATTTTCTTTTTTCCATTCTTTATACTGCCACAATGAAAACGGCTGTATGGCGATTAACAGACGATCCGCAGGAATGCGTTCTGTTTTCAGCAAAGAATTGATAATCGCCTGTTTTTCAGAAGAAACAGGAAGGCGGGGCAGATTGCTTTGGGTAGTTATTTCATAAGCATTTAAGATGCCTGAATAGTAATCGCCGACATACTGCCCGATCTGATAATCAATTTTTGCAAGATGCGTAAAAAGCCGATTCCGCCATAGTTTTCCGTCATCCGCGTAAAAGCTGATTCTCTGAGACGCGCCTGATAAAAACGCTAAAATCGCGCCGCGTGTGCCGGTTCGCATGTCAATCGCAAGATCAAAGCGGTGTTTTCTCAAATCGGAAAAGAACCGCCATTGATACGCCATTTCTTGGATTACAGATCGCTTCTGCTGATCAATGGAAATCACGCCATTTATCCACGGGCAGTCTTCAAGCAAACTTTCGGCTTTCTGCCTGACTGCGGCGATAATTTTGGCATGGACAAAGCGATCCCGCAAGGCTTTTATTGCCGGAAAGGTTAAAACTACATCTCCGATGTCGCCCAGTTGGATAAGCAGGATGTTTCGGATATTTTCTGTAATCAATTTGGTTTCATTCATATCAGCGATCCTGCCAAGGCTTTCGGGCTTTATAGAAATTCAGGCGCTCTGTAAATTCTATTAAATATAGTGTCTTATCTTTTTCATTCAGCATGTCAATAGCCTTTTCCTGAGTTTTCACAGCATCTTCAAATTGCCCCGCTTCAGCATACGCTGCTGCCAATGTGTCTGAAATTTCAAAGTTATTGGGACATAGCACCATTGCTTTTTTTGCAAATTCAACAGCTCTGGCTCCGTTCCGATATTTCGCATCAGCGCATGTAGCCAAAAGCCCCGCAAGGTTATTGTATGCACTGTCATTTTTAGAATTTAGTTGGATTGCCTTAGTATAATCCTCAATCGCTTTGCCATAAGCGCCTTGTTTGTAATACATATTTCCCCTATTCAGGAATGCCGAATCATTTTTGCTGTTTTCGCTGATTGCTTTGTTGTAATCGTCAAAGGCTTTGTCATAGTCGCCTTTTTTACCGTAAGCACTTCCGCGATTATTATATGCCGTATCAAAATTCGGATTTATTTCAATTGCTTTGTTGTAATCAGAAATCGCTTTGTCATACTCGCCCTTCTCATCATAAGCAAATCCCCGATTGTTGTATGCCGTATCAAAATTCGGGTTCAGCTCAATTGCTTTATTGTAATCAGAAATCGCTTTGTCATAGTCTTTCAGATAATATTCAGCCTTTGCTCTGAAAAAGAAAATACGGCTGTTATCAATGTATTTCGTATCTGTTTCAGGAAGAGCATAGGTAAAATATTCAATACTTTTTGGGTAATGTTTCTGATTATAATACTTCAGTCCGGTTACAAATGAAATCATTCTGCCGGGCTCGTCTGTCAACGCAGGAAGGCGGATGTCTTTTTCAGTTGCAAGTGCGGTGTGGCTCAGACTGTCTTTCAGAATAGTCATTTCAGGACTGATAAAGTTGGAAACAGCATCTTCCTGATGAACAATTGTAAGATTCGGAATAATTCCCTGAACTGTAAGATATCCCCAAATCACAAGTTCAGCGTGATATTTCTTTCCGAAAGCCCTTGCCTGTTCGTGAGATTTAATGAGTTTCGGTGTTCGCTTTGCTTGTGCATCATTGATTCCCCACTCCCTGAATCGTGCATTTAACGTGTTTTGAATTGAGCCTTGTATTTCTTTCCCTTTGTTTTTCTGGGCAGCCGTATCGCCATCGAACTGTGAAATGATAACCCCATAAGTTCCTCTTGAGAAAGGTTGAAGAATGTCTCTTGTCAGCAGCCATCCTGATAAGCCCATCAAAACCAAGGTTACGATGCAGACATAAATAAAAAAGATGAATTTCCGGTTCCTGCGTTTTTCTGTTGGGGTACTGACGTCTTCCTGCGGCGGCAATTGCGTTATATTGGTTATATTCACATGGGTAATATTGTCTTTACCGGCAATGACAACGCTGTCTGAAAGATCCTTACCGATGCTGACAGACAATTGTTCTGTATTTTTTTCATCACTCATCCTGTTCCCCCTGAGAAATATCGGATTTACTTGGAACTCATCACCCACACGCCCTGCCAATGTTCAGGTTTTGCATATTTCATCTCCATGCTTTTTATCCGATACGCATCAGCAGCCGGATCGCGGTCGGCAATGGATAAAAACACGGACTCGGCTTTATCAAACTCCCCTGTATAAAACAAGTTCAGTCCTTTGTCAAAGGTTTCAAATATTTCCTGCTTTTCCTGATATTCTTTATGTGTCATGGGTTCATAGACGTTTACCGGTTCTTTGCGCCCCACCACCGCTACTTTTGCAATTTCCCGGACTGCCACCGCATCGTTAAGCTGCGCCGTTGTAAATTCGGAAATCATGGTGTATGTCCCGAACTGCTTATTCACACCTTCAAGCCGCGCTGCCAGATTGACCGCATCGCCGATCATGGTATAATCAAATTTGGTCTGAGAACCGAAATTTCCCACCACCGCATATCCGGTATTGACGCCGATACGCATATAGGTATTCTGCCGGATTCGTTCATAAAAAACCGGGCGCATATCACTCAGCTTTGCCTGACATCTCAGCGCCGCAGTTACGCATCTGACGGCATGTTCCGGCAGATCCAATGGCGCGTTCCAAAATGCGATAATTGCGTCTCCTTCATATTTATCAACGGTTCCGCCTTCCTCAATGATAATATCGGTCATGGCGGTCAGATAATCATTTAAAAACGCGGTCAGTTCTTCAGGTTCAAGTTTTTCGGAAATAGACGTAAAGCCCTGAATATCTGAAAAGAAAATAGAGATCATTTTCCGCTGTCCGCCGAGTTTGAGCATATCAGGGTTTTCAATCAACTGCTCAATCAACTCATGGCTCAGATATTGCCGAAATGCCTGTTTGATAAAGCGTTTCTGGCGCCCTTCGGTGGCATAGCTTACAGCAAGTGTGAGCAGCATCGAAGTCCCGGATGCGATTTCACAGACAACTATCGGCATCCACCAGCCTTTGACATAACACCATAAGGCAAAAAGTATCGGCAGACTCAGATTCAGCAGACTTCCGATCACAATACTGACAGGGCTTTTGAATGCGGAAATCGAAGCTGATCCGACAAGTGCCATCAGAAGAATCAGAATAACCGTGATTTGGCGGGGCATTTGGCGGATAAAATCCTGTGATAGAAAATTATCCAGCAGCGTGGCGTGAATTTCAACGCCCGGAAAAACGCCGCTGATCGGCGAAGGTCTCAGATCATACAAGCCCGGCGCGGAAAATCCCAAAAACACATATTTGTCCTTTAAGACATCTGGAGAAATCACCGGTTCCTCACCGGAAAGGATGCGAAGCTCGGATTGGATAATTGCCGCAGCACTGTAAGCGGTATGAGTTCCCCGATAGCGCAGAATCGCATTTCCATGCGGGTCTTTGGGAACAGTTGCTTCTATTTTTTTAAGCGCTGCCTGAATATCCTGATGAGACGGCAATGCAGCCAGATACGCGCCGATTCCCAAAGACGGCACAGTGTTTTCTTTAAAAGACAACGGCATCCGGCGATACACGCCGTCAGGATCGGGCAGCAGGCGGACATTGCAGAGAAGCCGGGCATTATTCGCCACTTCGGGAATCGGAAAGGTGGTTTTATCCTGCCCGATAAACACAGCCCCGGCAGCTTTGCCGAACTCCGACATCGCGCCTCCCAATTTCACATCATCTTCAACGCCGTAGCCCGAAGGTTCGGTGAACAGAATATCAACCGCCAATGATTTGACGCGGCTTCGGTTGCAGAAACTGATGATAGCGCCATACACTTCTCTGGGCCAGGGCCATGACCAGCCGTTTTCGGTTTTGCCCCAGTCCAGACTGTTCTGATCCAGCAAAATCAGGCAGACCTCATGGGTAGCTTTTCCGTTTTTTGCCAAAAGCCTGACGCGCCAATCCCAAGTTTTGGCTTCCCAAAAACTATCCCATCCCATCAGCCAGATGGCAAGCGCAATCACTGCCCCTGCCATCCCAAGCCCGATGTTCTGTAAAGCTTTGTTGGAAAATATATCTGCTTTTCCCGATTGCGTTTTTGCTCCTATCATGTACTTTTTTGAAAAATACCTTTCACTTTATTCATGAACCATCGAACTGCGGCAAGAATCAATATCACGATCAGGGACAAAACAAGCAGAAGGACTATCTCGCCGATGGTGTAAGCAAGACCCGGCGGCTCGAAGCGTCCGGCAAATCCGCCGGGATAAGACCGCAGATAAATGGATACAAGATACAGCAAAAGATTTATCGCCGGAATGCTCCACAGCATATCCCGGATACGGCGGGCGAAAAGGATCATAATCGGACCGGCGCAAAACAGCAGAACCGTATTTGCGATAATTGCTATAAAAACTGTTGCTATAAACGCATCCAGATGCGGATCAGCCGGAATATCCGAACTGCGGCTGTGATGATGCCCCCAGTCACACCAAGCTGTCTGTATGCTGCCTGCCAAAAGCAGAAAAAATATTGTGAATCGCCTGATCATATCATTTTCCCGAATATACACCTGTTCGGAATAGCCGCTAAATATCTCCCAAAGCTGCCGAGAATCTGGCTTGCCGGGCGGAAGGCGTTTCAACCGCACGGTATTCGCCGATATTTCCCTGAATCGCCTCAATCCGATCTT
>DYRC01000108.1:2205-11968 GCA_020718925.1 Desulfonema limicola | reverse complement strand
TCCGGTGCTTATAAACGTCAGAAAACTCCTGTTGCTTATGTTGAAGATGTTATGATAAATTTCGGAAAAAAATATAGAATTGATTTTGTATGAGAACTTATACGGTAGCACGGATATCAACAGATTTCAATAGTCTTTTCAGATGACTAAATATCTGAAAAATATTAATATTATAACATTCTACTACACCACTCTTTCACGAATGTCCCACGCATCCGCTTACCTTTGTCAACGGCGTCCTCAGTTTTCTTGGGCGGTAATAAGCTGCTGTCATTCCTTCGTCCTTTTAGTGTAGCGGAAACTGACCGCTGATGGAATATCCCGAA
The DNA here is from genome assembly GCA_020718925.1 of Desulfonema limicola. GTDB lineage: Bacteria > Desulfobacterota > Desulfobacteria > Desulfobacterales > DYRC01 > DYRC01. Next base: position 11,642 of record DYRC01000108.1, on the reverse strand, counting down.
ACAAAAATTTCGCAATTTGTAATTTACTGTTTCGGAAATCAGGGATTTAAGGTATTTAAGATTTGAAACATCCGAAAAGGAAAAATGATGTTATGAAGATCAATACGATTATTCTGATTCTTATGCTGACCGTTTCACAAGGACTTTGTGCGGATAAAATAACCGAGATCCGGATCGGCAGCGAAGTGGAATTTCCTCCTTACGCTTTTGTTGATGAGCACGGGCAGGCAGCCGGCTTTTCCGTTGATCTCATCAAAGCCGTTGCTGATGCCATGAAATTGCCCATAGTCATAACCACAGGCTCATGGGATGCGATGTGGAAAGGGCTGGTTGATGGCAAACTTGATGCCTTGCCGATTGTGGCAAAATCGTCTGAACGGAAGAATCTGATTGATTTCAGTCTGCCTCACACCGAGACCTTTGATGCGTTCTTTGTGCGGGATGGAAAGCCTGAAATCGGAAATCTTGCTGACGCACAGAGCAGGATGATCGTTGTCATGCGCTCGGATGCTGCCCATCACGCGTTGCTGGAACGGAATTTTCAGGGAGTGATAATACCGGTTGATACGATCACCGAAGGGCTGAAGCTGATTGCGTCCGGTCAATATGACGCTTTCCTATGTTCAAAGCTGATTGGCGTCTTAACAATCAGGAAGCATGACATCAGAGGACTGACAGCCGGACCGCTCATTCCGGACTATAAGCGCGTGTTTGCGTTCGGCGTGAAAAAGGGTGCGGATGAACTGCAGGAAAAACTTAATCAGGGGCTGTTGATCGTGAAGTCGAACGGCGAGTATGACCGGATTTATGAAAAATGGTTCAGCCTTGACGAACAGTGGCAAAAGCATTACAAAACAGATACAAAAAAAATTCATCTGACTGCCGAAGAAGAAGCGTGGCTGAAAAATCATAAAACGGTCAGAGTCGGAATATCCCCTGTATTTCCTCCGTTGAAATTTTACGAAAAAGGTGCCATCAAAGGTGTCGAGCCTGATTATCTGAATCTTTTTTCTGAATTGACAGGCATTCATTTTCAATATGTTATCTGTCCTTTTGCTGAGATGGATTCAAAAGTAAAGTCCGGTGAAATAGATATGTTCATCTCGTTTAATATAGCGGAACGCCTTGCATACATGACCTTCACAGAACCTCTGATGGACTTCAGACATCTCATTATCACCCGGAATGATGTGCCGTTTATGAGCGGAATCAGCGCATTGACAGGCAAAAAAGTTGCCATCGTGAAAGGCGTTAAATTACATAAAAAAGTCATCGCCCCATACCCTGACATTGAAACGGTTGAGGTGAGCAGTATGAAAGAAATGTTTGACGCCGTGTCGGAATTCAAAGCCGATGCTCTGATTTTAAGTACGCTGTTTACCGGTTATTTAATACAGAATTATCCGAATCTCAAAATCGCCGGTATTGCCGATTTTCCGTCTGCCCCTTATCTGTATGCTGTCCGCAAGGATTACCCTGAATTGGTCAGTATTCTTAATAAAGCCATAGCTTCAATCAGCAAAGAGCAGCATGATGCCATCTTTCAGAAATGGTGCAATGTCAAGATTGAATACCGCCCGAACTGGTCTGAAATACTGAAATGGGTATTTGCAATCGGAAGTGTCTTTATCATCATTTTGGGAATAAGCCTGTTCTGGAACAGACGGCTGGCAAAAGAAATTACTGACCGCAAGCAGATGGAAAGAGCTTTGCGGGAATCCGAAGAGCGTTTGGAGCTAGTGCTTGAAGGCAGTCAGCTCGGATACTGGGATTGGAACATCCGGACAGGAGAGGTTCGGCGTAATAGGCGTTGGGCTGAGATGCTTGGTTATACCCTTCAGGAGATCAATGATAACGTCGGACAATGGACAGATCTGATTCATCCGAATGATCGGACTGTTGCATGGCAATCCTTACAGGATCATCTGGAAGGACGAAAACCGATACACAAATCCGAATATCGGATGCTCACCAAGGACGGGCAGTGGAAGTGGATATTTGATCAGGCAAGAATAGTGAAATATGACTCTATGGGAAAGCCTGTCCGAATGAGCGGTACATACACCGATATTACCGACCGCAAGCGGGCGGAACAGGCTTTGCGCGAGAGCGATGAACGGTATCGGAAAGCTCAGGCAATAGGGCATGTGGGGAATTGGGAATATAATATTCAAATGACCCGATTTTGGGGATCAGACGAGGCAAAAAGGATTTACGGTTTTGATCTGAATGCCGATAATTTCACCGCAGAAGAGGTCGAAAGCTGCATTCCTGAACGGGAACGGGTTCATCAGGCATTGGTTGATCTCATTGAAAAAGATAAAGAATATAATCTGGAGTTTGACATTATTACCAAAGATTCAAAGCAGCGGAAAACGATCATTTCGATAGCCGAGCTTGAGAGGGATGAAACCGGACGCCCCTTAAAAATAAACGGCGTCATACGCGACATCACCGAGCGCAAGCAGTTTGAGGAAAAGCGGCTCGAACTGGAGCGGCGGCTTCTCAATGTGCAGAAACTTGAAAGTCTGGGCAGGGTTACTGCCGGTATCGCACATAATTTCAATAATATACTTTATGCAGTAACGGGAAATATTGAAATGGCGATGGATGACGTTCCGCTGAAGTCTTCTATCCATCAGATACTTGAGGAAGCCCTCAAAGCTGCCGAACGCGCGGTAAACCTTACGCATAAGATATTGGCATATTCGGGGAGCGGCTTCTTTAAATTCGGAAAGGTTGATGTCAGCAGGCTGATAAAAGAAAATGTCCATACTTTCAAATCCGTAATATCTGAAAACGTATCTTTCAGCCTCAATCTGACAGAAGATATTCCCATGATAAATGCAACTCCGGAACAGATACAACGGGTTATTATGAACATGCTTGTCAATGCGTCCGAAGCCGTAGGAGAAAATACCGGAACCATAGTTCTTTCGACCGGCGTAACTGACGGTGATGATGATTCATTGAAGAACGGATTGCAAGACATTGATGATCCTGAAGAAAAACACATAGCAGGGCGATGTGTTTATATAGAAATTTCCGATACCGGATGCGGCATGAATGAAGAAACCGTAAAGCTGCTGTCCGATCCGTTTTTCACCACGAAATTCATGGGCAGGGGACTCGGCATGTCGGAAGTTCAGGGAATCGTGCATAACCATAAAGGCTCAATTTTTGTAAAAAGCGAACCGGGACAGGGAAGTACAATCCGCGTGTTGTTTCCGGTATCGGAAGGTACATAATAGCCCGGAAAAATCTACCATGAAAATTCGGATTGACATTCCGATATTTCATGGTAAGCGATTTACAGATCAGACACAGGGATTGACCGGACAGACGGCGTAAGCGGCAGAGACTGACCGGACAGGCAAATCACACCGCCTGCTCCTATGGGCATTCCGAGTTTTTCCAGAGTTTGAAAATGCCGGACATCGTTTTTTGTAGGAGATGCTGTTTTTTTGATTTCCAAAGGATAAACCGTGCCATCTTTAACTATAAGAAGGTCAATTTCCTTCTGATCTTTATCCCGATAAAAATAAAACGGCGCACGATGTCCGTTGTGCCAATAGCCTTTCAGAAGCTCCGACACGATCCACGTTTCCAAAATTGCGCCGGACATCGCGCCTGCTTCAAGGGTCTCAGGACTTGACCATTCTGTCAGATAAGCGCACAATCCGGTATCAAGAATGTAGAGCTTGGGCGTCTTTACAAGACGTTTGGTTATATTGGTGTGAAAAGGCTCCAACAGAAAAGCAATCCCGGATGCCTGCAAAATCGAAAGCCAGTTCTTTGCGGTGTTGGGCGCGACATCGGCATCGCGTGCAAGTTCGGCAAGATTCAGCAATTGCGAGGTTCGGGCAGCAGCAGCGCGCAGAAACCGCAGAAATGCCATTTCATCCCCCACGCGGGACAGATCACGGATATCGCGTTGCAGATAAGTCCGGGTATAGGAGCTGTAAAACAAATCGCGATCCATATCATTATTCAGAGCGATAGCCGGAAAAGCTCCGCGCCAGATCAGCCGATACAGTTGCTTCAGCGTCAGATTGCCGCGATGGTGAATTTCATCTGATGAAGGCAGAAACGGACGGGATTCCTGACTCTGACCCGACAATTCTCTTCCGGAAAGCCCCATAAGCTGAATTACCGCAACACGCCCCGCCAGAGATTCCGAAACGCCTTTCATCAGGTGGAACTGCTGAGAGCCGGTAAGCCAAAACAGACCGGACTCACGGCGTCTGTCTGCTTCCATTTTGATATAGGGCAGCAGTTCCGGCGCGTACTGAATTTCATCAATCAACACCGGAGGCGGAAATCTCTGTAAGAAGAGCGCCGGGTCTTGCTTTGCAAGATTCAGAACCAGCGGATCATCAAGCGTAACGTAATTTCTGCCGTCTTTGCTGAGATTCATCAGAAGCGTGGTTTTACCAACCTGCCGCGCACCGGTAATCAGCAGCACAGGAAACTGCTTTGCTGCAATCTTTACATAAGTTTCAATGGTTCTGGATATATACATGAAATCATATTCACTTTAACGAATAACAATCCTGATTACTCCGCACTCATGCGCTCATTCAGGCTTATCAGTCTGCTAAGACTTTCACTGCCGATATAACCGCTCTTCTCAGCTTCAAGAGCTTTGTTCGCCCAAAACGTATCTTCCATTTCTATGAGCTTTTCATAGAGGGAGTAAGAAATCATCGCAGCGATTTTTCTGCCTGTTTTTTCAACAATTACAGGTTCAATCAGAGCTTTTTCCAAATATTGCCCCAGTCTGTTTTTCAATTGTGTTGCGGTTACGTTCATAACATACTCTTTCAAATATAAAAATTGCATAACTATCTGTTACGATTGAAGTCTCTTTAATTGCTCATAAACTTCGTCTCCATTTCGCTTCCCAATCAACGGAATTTTTATAGTTTCTTTTTCAATACTGTAAATAATCCGATATTCGCCAATATCTTTTCTGAATAATCCGGAATAACCTTTCATAGAAATAGAATCGTTCGGTCTCGGTTCTTCTAAGAGTTGAAGAATAGCTTTGAAAATCTGTTTAAAATGTTTAGGAGATAATTTTTCCAAAAATTTATATGTGTCATGTGTAAGATCGAGATTATATTTCATAAAATTTCCTTTTAAAATTTAATACAGATATAATCAATCAATATGTACGTTATAGCTATTTTAATTAATTGTCAAGGTTTTCTGATTATTTTTGAATTTCAAAAGTTCTCACGCCGAAGTCTTGAAAAAAAAATTCTTTATGATTATGATAATGACTGTTATCATATTCCGCAGCTTACAAAGGAGCGCATAATGAATCAGACTGTCAATCAAAATTTGCTGCCTCATAAAATCACAGCCAGCCGCAATGTTTGGCAGGCATGGATTCTGCTTGCGCTGGGACTGATTGCCACCGCCGTTGCTGCTTTTTATGTCAAAGCAGATGCAGAAGCTGATGCAAAGCGGGAGTTCGATTTTGCATGTGATGAAATCCGGCTTAAAATAGACAAACGGCTCAATGCCCATGCACAGATATTGCGAAGCGGCGCGGCACTCTTTGACGCCTCTGATTCGGTTACGCGGAAGGAGTGGCATACATTCACCCTGCGACAAAAAGTCGAGCAGCAGCTTCCCGGCATACAGGGTATCGGCTTTTCCCTGCTGATTCCGCGTGAGCAGTTGGCGCAACATATACAGGAAATCCGCAATCAGGGCTTTCCTGAATACCATGTAAGACCCGGAGGAGAACGTGAAGTTTACACATCCATCATTTATCTCGAACCGTTTACAGGGCGCAATCTCCGCGCTTTCGGCTATGATATGTTCTCTGAGTCTGTACGCCGTGCCGCAATGGAGATGGCGCGGGATACGGATTCGGCTGCGCTGTCCGGCAAAGTTGTTTTGGTACAGGAGACCGATAAGGACGTTCAGACCGGAACCCTGATGTATGTCCCGGTGTATCGCAAGGGAATGCCGACCGATACGATTGAACAACGCCGCGCCGCTCTCTATGGCTGGGTTTACAGCCCTTATCGGATGAATGATCTGATGGAAGGTATCCTTGGGGGATGGGGCTTTAATGATGAAAAACAGATACGCTTGCGGGTCTTTGACGGCGCAGAGTTAGCGCTGCTCTTTGACAGTCAGCCGGGTAAGGAATCGGATTCCGCATCGCTGTTCCATCAGTCTTTACCGATTGATTTTGCCGGTCGCCGCTGGACATTGCATTTCATACAGACAGGCAGACATGCTGACTTCACCGGAGTCTGGTTCACCATAGCCGGTGGGACGACCATCAGTCTGCTGCTGTTCGGACTGCTTCTTTCTCTGATTAACACCCGATTCAGAGCGTATCAGATAGCAGATCGGCTGACCGTTGATCTGAGAGAGAGCGAGGAACGTTACAAAAGACTTTCCGATCTCACGTTTGAAGGAATCCTTTTTCACCAAAATGGCATAATACTTGACTGTAATGAATCATTTGCTAATATGACAGGTTACAATCGGGAAGAATTGTCGGATCAACATGTATTCAGATTATTAGTTCCTGAAAAATATCATCCGATAGTCAGACAGAATATGGTCAAAGAAATTGCCTGCCCTTATGAAATCGAACTTGCTAAAAAAAATGGTATGCTGTTTTCTGTCGAACTCCAGGCAAGAAATATTATCTCCGAAGGCAGAGAAATGAGAGTTGTAGCTGTCAGAGACATCACTGAGCGCAAAAAGGCAGAAGACGCATTGCGCGAAAGTGAGGAAAACTTCAGAACATTTTTCGATACCATTGACCATCTGCTGTTTGTCTTGGACAATACGGGAAATATGATCAGAATCAACCATACTGTAACAAGCCGATTGGGCTTTACAGAAGCGGAACTGCTCGGAAAGAATGTTCTTATGGTTCACCCTGAAGAACGTCGGGATGAGGCGGGCAGAATTGTTTTTGAAATGCTTGAAGGAAAACGGGATTATTGTCCTATTCCGGTGATGACCAAAGACGGGAACTATATTCCTGTTGAAACCCGTGTCATCAGAGGCGGATGGAATGGAAAAGACGCTTTATTCGGCGTTACCAAAGATATTTCGGAGCTTCGGCTGTCAGAGGAAAAATTTTCCAAAGCATTTCATGACAGCCCGATGCTGATGGCTATCAGTAATCTCAATACCGGATATTTTATTGATGTGAACGATACCTTTCTTAAAAAATTGGGCTATAAAAAAGAGGAAGTTATCGGGCATACTGCCGAAGCGTTAGGATTATTTGCAGATATTCGGCAGAGGGAAGACGCATTGAAACGCATCAGCAGTAAAGATCGGCTTACGGATATTGAAATTTTGGTAAAATCGAAATCCGGCAGCATTCTTATCGGGCTGTTTTCAATAGAAAAAATTATGATACAGAATCAACCGTGTCTGCTGACGATAATGAATGATATTACTGAGCGCAAGATAGCAGAAAAGGCGCTCCGCGATGTGGTTCTTTATACCCGAAGCTTAATCGAAGCAAGCATTGATCCGTTTGTTACCATCAATCCTGACGGCAGAATCAGTGATGTCAACACCTCAACGGAAATTATCACCGGCTATCTGCGTGAGGATTTAATCGGAACGGATTTTTCAAATTATTTTACTGAATCGGAAAAAGCCAAAGCCGTACATACTCAGGTTTTCAAAACCGGCTCAGTTCATGATTATGAACTGTATATTCGGCATAAAAACGGAAAAATTACGCCGGTTCTTTATAACGCATCTGTGTATCGGGATGAATCCGACAACGTCATCGGCGTTTTTGCGGCAGCCAGAGATATTACCAAACACAGACAAATAGAAGGGGAACTGATTCGCGCCAAAGAAGCGGCAGAAGCTGCCAATCATGCCAAAGGCGAATTTATCGCCCATATCAGCCATGAACTTCGTACGCCTTTGAACGGCATTTTGGGCTATACTCAGATTCTCAAACGTGATAAGTGTCTTACAGATAAGCAATCAGAGGAAATAGCCATTATCCATCGCGGGGCAGAACATCTGCTGGTGATGATCAATGACTTGTTGGATTTTTCAAGAATCGAAGCCGGAAAGCTGGAATCGGAGAATGCGGATATTGTTCTGCCCGAACTTCTGAAAACCACAGCAGATATTGCCTCAGTTCAGGCAATGCAGAAGGGAATAGCATTTATTCACGAAACATCTTCCGAGATACCTCAGAAAGTTTTCGGAGATGAAAAACGTCTGCGTCAGGTGCTGTTGAATCTGCTTGGCAATGCCATCAAATTTACCGAAAAAGGGAGCGTTGTCTTGAAAACTGATCTGAGTTTTCCGGATCAGGAGCATATTCTGATTTGTTTTCAGATCAAAGATACCGGTATCGGCATTCCGTCTGACCAGCTTGAAAAGATATTTGAGCCGTTTCATCAGATAAACAGGATCGGCAAAAACGAAGGAACCGGGCTGGGGCTTGTGATAAGCCGGAAACTGGTTCGCAGTATGGGCAGCGAGTTATATGTGACCAGCGTTGAAGGACATGGCAGCAAGTTTTGGTTTGAGGTAAAACTGCTCAGAGTCGGCACGGCGATGATTCAGAGTGAAAAAAGTGCTGTATTGCCTTCGGAATGCGGACAGGATATGATTGCCGCGCCGCCGAAAGAAGAACTTGTCCGGCTGCTGGAGCTTTTAAAAACAGGCGATGTTATTGCAGTTCAGGAATATGCGGAGCAGCTTAAAATATCGGACTCCGAATTTGCAATTTTCGGTGAAAAGGTGTATCAATTGGCAAAGAAACTTCAATTAAAAAAAATAAAACTTATGATTCTTGGATGTATGGAGCATGAAATATGATTTCCGAACAATTAAAAGACGCGGTTATTCTTGCGGTGGACGATAATCTGACCAATTTGCAGATTCTATTGGATTATCTGACAGAGGCGGGATTTAAAATTATTGTGGCAGAAGACGGGGAAGAGGCATTGGAGCGGGCGGAATTTGCCAACCCTGATTTGATTTTGCTGGATGTGATGATGCCGGGCATAGACGGATTTGAGACCTGCCGCCGCCTGAAAGCAAACCCGAAAACAAAGGATATTCCGATAATTTTTATGACTGCGCTCTCAGTACCGACAGATAAAGTAAAAGGTTTTGAGTCAGGCGGAACCGATTATATTGCCAAACCTTTTTATCAGGAAGAGGTTCTTGCCCGGATTACGGCGCATCTCACCATCCGGCGGCAGCAAAAGGCTTTGGAAGATGCTTTAGCCAAAGTCAGGCTGTTGAGCGGATTTATACCGATATGCTGTGGCTGCAAAAAAATCCGAAATGATACGGGATATTGGGAACAAATTGAAGTTTATATCCGGGATCATTCCGAAGCGGAGTTCAGTCATGGTATCTGCCCGGATTGTGTGAAAAGGCTTTATCCTGAATATGCGGAATAA
>DYRC01000108.1:0-2105 GCA_020718925.1 Desulfonema limicola | reverse complement strand
AGCAGAAAATAATGATCCTTGGAGCAATCCTGATGCAGAACTGCCGTCCGTAGATACCGGAATACCAGATTTTTCAATAAACCATGACCATTATCTTTATGGAACGCCTAAAAATGACCCCATCCATCCGACAACGCCTTGACGATCTTTATGACGCTTACAATAAGCGGGAATACGTTCATCCTGATCCGCTTGAATTTCTCTATGATTACAGCGATATTCGGGATAGGGAAATAGTGGGATTGATTGCGTCTGCGCTGGCTTATGGGCGGGTGGCTCAGATTTTGAAAAGCGTTTCTTATGTGTTGAAGTTTATGGGGAAATCGCCTCGCGCATTTCTGATGCAATCATCATCGGATGATTTTATCAATATTTTCAAGAATTTCAAACATCGTTTTGCAGACGGAAGCAATTTAGCTGCTCTGCTGATAGGAATAAAACAAATCCTTAAACAATACGGAACTTTATATGAATGCTTTTTATCCGGGACAGCCCAAGATGAGCAGACGATTTTCTCCGGACTGAATCTGTTCTGCCAAAAACTGAGAAATGACACAAATCCGGGGCATCTTGTGCCGTTGGCGGAGCGGGGAAGCGCGTGTAAGCGGATGAATCTGTTTTTGCGGTGGATGGTGAGAAAAGATGCAGTGGATCCGGGCGGATGGGACGCGCTTTCCCCGTCAAAACTGATTGTGCCGTTAGATGTTCACCTGCACCGGATAAGCCTTCGCATGGGATTGACGCGGCGGACTCAGGCAAATATGCGTACCGCGCTTGAAATTACTTCGGCATTCAAAGAATTTGCGCCTGATGATCCGGTGCGCTATGATTTTGCCTTAACCCGGCTGGGCATCAGAGATGATATGAACATGGATGATTTTTTTTATGAAGATTAATTCGATAATCAGCAGATATGTGTTTAAAGAACTGATTCCGCCGTTTTTTCTCAATACGGTATTTTTCAGCCTGATTTTTCTGTTGTTTCAGATGCTTGAAATTACAAATATGATTGTCAATTACAAAATCGGCTTAGGTATTGTCTTGCAGATGATTGTGTATTCCATGCCGTATTTTCTGGTATTTGTCTTTCCGATGTCGGTGATGATGGCGGTTTTGCTGACATTTCTGCGGATGTCCAATGATAATGAAATCATTGCGCTCAGAGCCGGAGGCATAAGCCTGTATGCACTCGTGCCGCCGGTGCTTGTTTTTTCGCTGATTGCGGCAATGTTTACCGCATGGATGTCGGTGTATGGAATGCCTTGGGGAATGCTGGGATTCAAGCAACTGGCGTTCAAAGTTGCCGCGTCCAATATTGACATCGGCTTGAAAGAACGAACATTCAACGATGCGTTCAAAAATGTCATGCTGTATGTGAACAAGGTGGATTTGAAAAACAAAACATTCACAGATGTGTTTATCGAAGACCAAAGAGCGCCCAAAGTATCTGTTACGATTATCGCGCCCAAAGGAAAACTTATCTCAGAGCCGGAAAAAGGGACGTTTCATCTGAAGCTGTTTAACGGAATGATCAATCAGGTGGATTTGGAGAAGAAATCGATCAATTCAATCCGGTTTGACGCATACAGCCTCAACCTTGATTTGCGAAAAGCCATGTCTGCTGCCAATGAATTTCAGAAAGGGCAGAAAGAGATGAATCTTGACGAATTGAGCCGCTATATTGCGTCTCTTGAGCATAAAAAAAACAGTGAGTATTATGAAGCATTGCTTGAATTTCACAAACGGTTTTCTATGCCGTTTGCCTGTCTTTCGCTGGGATTTCTGGCAATCCCGCTGGGCGTTCATGCCAAATCCGCACGGCGCTCATTCGGAATGGGGCTGGGACTGGGATTTTTCCTGTGTTATTATCTGATGTTCTCTGCGGCAATGGTATTCGGCGAGAGAGGGATTTATCCGCCGGTGATCGGGATGTGGGTTCCGAACATTGTCATCTCAGCCATCGGCGCGTATTTTTTCAATCGGGTTCATACAGGGGGAATTAAATCTGTTACGTTTCAATCCTGATAGGGTTTCAAAAATTATCGTTTATCCTTCTTCTTGCCGGATTTGATCTTCACTAAATAGGATTCTATTTCTTCCGGTTT
>DYRC01000107.1 GCA_020718925.1 Desulfonema limicola | reverse complement strand
AAAACCTCTGAGACTTTGACATCTCAGAGGTCAGTTATTTTGATTACGCCGCAGCCATTTCACGCCGCGCCGCCATATCCACCAGCTTGCGTTCTCTGGTTTTATCAATGCCCAGAGCTTTGCGCTTCTTGTCAATATGTGCAATCATCATTTTTGCCATTTCGTACGGATCAGGAGAGAATCCCCATTTGCCCAAGCCCCATTTTTCCAAGCCGTCAAACAAAAGATTATGGAATTTGGTGTCTTTGACCGTCGGGAAAGTTACGCCGAAGACCGTATAAACGCCTGAACCGACAAAATACTGTCCGATACTGATGGCTTTCTCACTCATCCATTCAGGTGCTGCACCTGCAACCGGCAAATCAGCCAGACAATTGCCCAATCCGCCGGTTTTCACCATTTCAGAAGCGGCAATCAGAATGCGGCTGTTATCCACGCAGGAGCCTAAACCCAGCACCGGCGGCATTCCTACAGTTTCGCAGACTTCCCTCAATCCGGGTCCTGCCAGATGAGCGGCTTCGGGCGTCATCAATCCGGCTTTTGCCATCGTTATCTGAGCGCATCCGGTGAGAAGTACCAGAACATCGTTTTTGATCAGTTCTTTGACCAGTTCCGTATGAACCCAGTCATGTTTCACCCTGGGATTGGTGCAGCCGACCACGCCCGCAACGCCCCGGATTCTGCCGTTGATAATGTTGTCATTGAGCGGTGTATATGAGCCTCTGAACGTGCCGCCCAGCATGTAATTGATGTACTCGAAGGAGAATCCGTGAATGCCGATATTGCGGATATTCGGAATTTCAATCGGCAATGTCCGATTTTTGAATCGGGTAATTGCCCGGATAACCACTTCGTCTGTGCAGGCTTTGGGATCATGATCATTGAACTGAATATGAGTCGCACCTTCGATGTGGCATCTGACATTCGTTGTAATCAGCGGTGTGCCGTAACAATCGGCAACTTTCGCAAGCCCTTGTTTGATGCACTGAATATCCACGCACATCGCGTCAACCGCGCCGGTTACCAGAATGGCTTCGGTTGACATGAAATTTCCGGCATGAGGCACACCGTGTCTGGACATCATTTCAGCACCGGAGCAGCACATACCGGCGAGTACGATTCCCTGTGCGCCTGCGTCTTTTGCCGCCTGAATCAGAGAAGGCGTGTTGACAGACTCCATCATGGACTCGAACATGTTCGGCTCATGACCATGAACAATGATGTTCACATAGTCTTTTTTGAGAACGCCCATGTTGACCTCAACGCTGACCGGCGAGGGCGTTCCGAACAGAATATCGGAAATTTCCGTAGCCACCAGAGAGCCGCCCCATCCGTCTGCCAGAGCGGTGCGGGTGAACTGCTTGGTAATATTTTCATAATGCTGATCTACGCCCATGTGGGTTCGGTGCATCAGTTCCATGATTTCACGCATCGAGCCGCGAGGCACCAAGTCGTATTTGCGCCAAGTCTCAAGTGTTTTCTGAGGAACGCGGCTGGCAAAAGGAATTTCGCCTTCTATCTGCGTATAGGTTCTTTCAAGTTCCTTATAAACGTCTGTTGCAATCTCCTGAACGCTGCGCCCTTCGGTTTCTATATTCAGACTTTTTGCAACCAACTCTAATTTATGAACATCTTTGATTTTATAATCATGAATCTTGCCGTTAACCACTTCACGGAAAAGATCAAGCATTGCCATACCGTGATCCGTATGCGCCGAACAGCCTGAAGCCACCATTCGTGCAAAATTACGAGCCATAATCGTATCAATGGTCGCGCCGCATACACCGACTTTACCATAAGGATCTTTGGCATTGAGACGACAGGGACCCATAGAACAATGCTTACAACATGCAGAATCTGCGCCGATAGGACAGGCTTTCATATTCAAAGCACGGTCAAATGCGGTTTCAACCCCGTCTCTTTTGGCTTTTTCAAGCATCTGAATTGTGGCATCGCAAATCGTAACATCTTTCGGATTTACTGTCTTTGCTTTGGACTCTTCGCCTTCTTTAACGGCTTTTTTCTCTACCATTTTGTCCTCCCTTCATGGAAAAGTTTTTATTAATAATAACGATTACTGATAATATATACAGTTTTTTCTTTTGTCAATGAAAAACATGGGGAGTATTTCAGATTTATCAGATAATCAGCATTACATCGCCATAGCTGTAAAATCTGTAGCGATTATCTATGGCTTCCTGATATGCTTTCAGAATGGTTTCACGCCCGGCAAATGCAGAGACAAGCATCAGAAGCGTGGATTGTGGCAGATGAAAATTGGTGATCATGGCATCCGCAAGTTTGAAGTGATACCCCGGATAAATAAACAAATCGCATTCTCCGGCGCCTTCGCTGAGTCTGCCATCTGCATCTGCGGCATATTCCAATGTCCGCATACAGGTTGTGCCGACCGCAATTACGCGCCGCCCTTCCTGTTTGGCGATATTGACAGCATTGGCAGTTTCTTGGGGAATTGAATACCATTCCGAGTGCATCCGGTGTTCCCGAATATCCGACACCCGCACCGGCAAAAACGTGCCATAGCCCACATGAAGGGTAATCGGAGCAATCGTAATCCCTTTATGTTTCAAACGGTTGAGAAGCTCTTGCGTAAAATGCAGCCCCGCAGTCGGCGCGGCAATCGCTCCTTTCTGAGCAGCATAGACGGTCTGATAGCTTTGTTTATCCTCATTGCAGGGAGTATTTCGGCGGATATAGGGCGGAAGGGGCATATTTCCGATACGATACAGCAGCGATTCAAACTGCTGCTCATTGCAGAAAAATCTGAGGGTGCATACACCTTCATGCGCCTCTGTAATCTCAGCTTTGACGCCTTGCTCCAAAAAAATAATTGTTCCGGGTTTTGGCTTTTTGGCGGTTTTCACCAGAGATCTGCATATAAACGCGCCATCTTCGTATTTTGCGCCGCTTCCATAGTTTAAAATCAGAATTTCCGCCTGTCCGCCGCTTGCTTTTTTCCCGTATAACCGCCCCGGAATAACTTCGGTATTATTGATGACCAATATATCAGATGGCAGCAGCAGCTCATCGAGTTCGTAAAAATGGCGATGAACTATCTCGCCGGTATCGCATTTCAATATCAAAAGCCGCGATCCATCTCGCTGCTCTGCGGGTTTTTGGGCAATCAGTTCTTCGGGAAGCTCGTAATCATAATCTTTTAATGAAAACATATTGTTTGCCCGGATAAAACATCAATTCATAAAAATTTTTGAAAAATCAACGGTGATACCTTCGCTTTCGACAACTTCTTCATGGAACAGTTTTTCGCCGTCAGAACCGCTTACAAAGATACTTCTTCCGTAAGGTTCGATAGTCCATACTGCTCTGACGCCTGACCTGACCAATAATTTTGCCTTTTCAATCATCGTCTGAATGTTTTGGCTTGAAGAAATCACCTCAATAGCTAAAACAGGCGGCTGCTGCATCTTCAGCACATCCTCGAAAAAATTGGGGCGAATCTGATCTTTGGGAAAAATCGAAATATCGGGCGTCAATCCGTTTTCAATATCCAAGGTCAACTCAGGAAGCACTTGGATATTTTCATTCTGCAACAATTGACGCATTAACTGAGCGCAAATGTAACTATGATTTAAGGACGGCATATCTTCTCCCATAGCATCCCTCCTATCTCTGTCTCACCGAACAGCCTTCCTGAAAGTTTTTTCCGGCAAAGGCAATTGCCTCAGCCCGATCAGGAAAAACCGTGATGACTTTGAGTTCTCCGATTTTGGGTCCGGGTTTGAAAAAACGCTGCCCCTCCGCGCCGCTCAGGGTTTCTCCGCGATCATACACATTCAACAAATCTCCGGACTGAATGCCCGCATCTTTTCCGCCGGAAATTGTAAAAACGCCCTTGGAGCCTGAAATTATATAACTTTGCCAAGGCTGTACTGCAATAGCATCGCAGATTTTTGCGGCAAATTCGGCAGCCATATCCGAAAGCGTATTGCTCATAAAATACACGCCGGAATCTTTGCCTGCTTTGATAAGGTCAATATCCGCATCATCCGGTTCCGCGTTTCGGCTAAGACTTTTTTCCATCAGTTTTGCAGCTGTCGCAGTATCAAAAATTTGAATTTCAGCATACAAAGATGCGGTATTGCGAAGGCGTTTGAACATCGGAAAGCCTTTTTCTTCTTTGCCGATGCTTACCGTTCCCAGCCGCGCCCGGACAATGGCATTCAAGCCCAAAGCTTTTCCGGCTTCGGCAAGTGCAAGATTATCGGAAATCTGAAGCGATTTTGTCTGTTCCGCTTTAAACACAATAATATCCGGGCATTTCTTTTCAACATTATCCCTAAGACTTTTTTCAAACAGAAGTTTCAGCCGCTCATCTTTGAGAACCTGTTCTGTCGGCAAAATGGCGATTTTCTTTTTTAATCCCGTGTTTGAAAATCCGATGCTTCGGATAGGATTTTCAAAAGCGCATCCTGTCATGCAAAACATGGCACATAGTAGATAAACAGCTATAATTTTAAGATGATACATGTCATCTGAATTCTCCTTTGTTTTATTATTAGTCTCAATCAGGGTTAAAATCTCCGTCTTCAGAAGCACTGAACTTAAACCCACCGTTTTTCAGACGGTGGGTGTTTAGTTCAGTTCAGATAAAAAACTTTTCAACATGATGATAACTCTTCCTGAAATTCAGTTTTTCATCCGTTATAGAAGTTATCTTTCAGAATGTCAACATGTGAAGTCTTTGCAAATAAAATCAGAATGCCGATCTCAGATTTGATATAAACAGGATTTTGGTTGTTTTCTCTGAAATTTATTGCTAAAGAGATTTTAAAAAACTATGTCTCTTCAGGGAGAATTTCTGTAATATGATGCGATCAGAACGAATTTTCAGCGCGATTTTGGCATATCCGCTGACATGGCTGAGTTTTTTTATCGTTATCGTCATGGAATGGGCGTTTATAGCATGGTTTGAGCCGCCAATGCTGATAACCCTTGCGGCTGTCAGCACAGGCATTATCCTGATGCTGATCTGGCTCGTCATCTTTACCCGCTCTGAAACTTTCTGGCGCCGATATAATCGGATGCCGGAAGAAATGGATACTGACGAATTCAAAGCGTCTCTGAAAGACGCTCATCCCGCATTCATACAGGCTGTTGAAAAATGTATGGAAATGGTTCATAAGATTCAAAAAGAATTTAAAAGCAAAAGTTTTCAGGGTGAAGTGGATTGGCTGATGAAAAGCCTGACCGATCTGACCCAAAACCATATTCAACTGTATTCCCGATCCCGCGAGTTCGGCACAGAAGAACAGAAACAGGAGATGAATCATCTCATCGCACAGCAGATAAAATCTGTGGAAGATTCGCTGGTTGCGCTTAAACGGTTCAGCGGAAATCTGACGCTGTTTGACAGCCAGATCAACGCGCAGAAAGAAATAGACGCGGAATTGAAAGCCATCAATCAGGGCTTGCAGGAAGCCATCAAAGAAGTGTTATCGCCGTAATTTTTCGGTGTAAAATCACATATCCCACGGCAATAAATTGCCGCGCTATTATGGGTTATCCCTACGGGATAAAAGAGTCCCATAGGGACGACATATAATAGCCCGGAAATTCATTTCCGGGAGGGGAGCGGCTATTCAACATATCATTGTATTTCAACAATATGGCAGCGGTGAACGCAAAATCAGGGGCATCCGAAAGTATGGTGAAAACCGCTTTCATATCGAATTGATTTCACTGGATATTTCTCTGCCGCCGGTGATTGATCATGCACAAGAGTATCTTCCCCGAAATATCTGCGCGGATTTGGTGCTGGATTTTCTCAAGCATCCGGATCTGTCTTATGAACTTGATCGGATTTGTGCAAGTCAGGGGATTGCTGTGGTGGCTTCCGGCAAAAAACATCGGATTCCCGGCGTTATCACGCCGCCGACCTGATGCGGACTTTCCCGGCAGGTCTGTCTGGGAGTTTATGGGGAATATTTCGGATCGCCGGAATTTTCTGTAACTATCAGCAACGGAAAGATTGTTGATATAAAGATCATTCGCGGCGCGCCGTGCGGTGCGACTTGGGAAGCTGCTGCCCGTCTTATCGGGCTGAGGATTGAAGACGCAATGATTCGGATAGGGCTTGAAACTCAGTTTTTCTGCGCGGCAGATCCGGCGGGCTGGGATCCGATATATGGAAAGAGTCCGGTACATTTTGCCGGAGACATTCACAATGCCGCGCTTCAGAAGGCATTGGAACTAAAAAAAGGAGATAATAAAGATGAACGCTTTGGAAGCAAAGGAGAAGATGAACACGGTCAAAAATCAGCTTGAATTAGGCGCAGTGGTGGTTGAACTGCTCAGACAGCACTCAGAAATTGAAAAATCCAAAGAAGAAAGCTTTCTTCAGACTGCCGAACGCCTGCGCCCCATAAATCCTGAACTATCCGAATTGATGGCGTATGCCAATCATCGCTGGATGGAGCTTGAAAAAATTCGGCGAAGTTGATTTTTTCGTAAGAGCGGCAGCCGGATAACCGCGTTGTTATTCACTGCCGTCTTCCATTTCCTGTTCCGCTTTTTCGTTTTTAAGACGTTTACTCAACGCGGGTTGAGAAATACCCAGTATTTTTGCGGCAATAGATTGATTGTTTTTTGCCCGATACATGGCTTCTGCCACCAGCATCTGAGTTGCCCGTCTGATGGTGGGCAATTCTCTGAAATATGAAAACGGCAATGAACCGATTCCGGCATCAATTATCAGTTCAGTAACACCACCTGTCTTGTCGCGTTCTCTTTCAATGTGAGATTTGAACACATCCAAGGAAAGAATATTGGAGTTATGCTGGCTGAGTGCATCAAAAATCATTGCCCGCAGTTCCCGGATGTTGCCGGGGAATGAATAGGTATTAAGAAGCGTAAATAATTCCGGCGGCGTGGCAGGAACCTTTTTTTTAAGTGCGCGGGCTGCTTCTGCAAGAAAACAGTTTGCCAGACGGGGAAGATCATCTTTGCGGTCTCTGAGCGGCGGAATATGAATATGATGCGTTCTGAGTCTGAAATTAAGGTCTTTGCGGAATTTTCCTTCGCGTTGCAGCTTCCATAAGTCCTGATTGGTGGCGGTAATGATACGCGCGGTGGATTTTTTTGATTCATCCATGCCCAGCGGCAGATATTCGTTCTGTTCTAAAAGTCTCAGCAATTTGACCTGCGATGGGATGCTCAGATCGCCGATTTCATCTAAAAAAAGCGTACCGGAACCTGCCTGTTCAATCATTCCCTTGCGAATAATATCCGCACCGGTGAACGCGCCTCTGGAATGACCGAATAAGGTATCTGAAAACATGTTATCATCAAGCCCTGCCACATTGAGCGCCACCAGATTGCCCTTTACATCGCTCAATCTGTGAATGTAGCGGGCAAACAGTTCCTTGCCTACGCCGGTTTCCCCGGTGATCAGAATCGGCTGCAGGGTCTCTATCACAGATTTCAGACGCTCAATAATAATGAGCATATTCTTGTTCTGAGTGATGATCTCTTCAACAGGCTCTTCTTTTTTTCCAAAAAAATTCGGCATAGAAATCGTATCCCGCCCTCTCCCCGAAAGGAGAGGGTGATATAGAGAACTTTGTTACAATGATCTTTCGATCTTAGCACTTTCTTTCACTTTAGCCAGATACGCCATAACTTCTTTTTGAAGTTTCTGATCTTTCATATATTGGGAAAGATTATCTTTTACGCTCTCATACGTTTTTTTGCCTTCGGGAGTTTTATCCGTTACTTTGATAATATGAAATCCGAATTCGGTTTCCACGATGCCGCTCGTCTCTCCGGGTTTAAGTGTGAAAGCTTTATCTTCAAAGGGCTTAACCATCTGACCTTTGGCAAAAGATCCCAAATCGCCGCCTTTCTCCTTGCTGGGACATTCTGACACAGCTTTGGCAAGTGCTGCAAAATCTTCGCCCTTTTTAAGACGCTTTTCCACGTCTTCAATTTTTTTACGGGCTTCGGCTTTTTTGGCATCATCATCTTTGGCATTGGACATAATCAGAATATGGCTGGCTTTGACCTGTTCAGGCTGTTTGAACTTATCCGTATTCGCGTCATAATACGCCTTTGTTTCCTCATCTGCCACGTTGATTTTGGAAACAAATTGTTTTTCTACAAACTCCTGAATAGACAACTGTTTACGAAGCTGGGATTTAAATTCGGGTTCCGTAAGCTTCATGCGTTTCATCATCTGGGCAAATTCTTCCTCACTGGGAAATTGTTTCTTAATCTCAGCCAACCGCTTGTCAACCGCAGCATCGTCAATTTTGATGCCGCTTTTTTTGCTTTCCTGAAGAAGCAGTTCCCGCTCAATAATGTTTTCCAGAACTTTTTTCCGAATTTCAGATGCTTTGGACGGATCCTTATCCGATCCCTGAGCCTGCATACGCTGCTGAATCGGCTCCATCTCCCGATTAAACTCTTCAAGGGTAATGACGGTTCCATTGACTGTCGCAGCCTTGTCTGTTGCGGCTTTATCTGCCACAGGCTTATCTGCCGCAGGCTTTTTTTCTTCCGCAGCCATCAACGGCGTTCCTGTCAGCAGCAGTGCAATCATAACTGCCGACATCATAAGTTTTACATAATACATCAGAATTTTTTCTCCTTTCCGGTTTGAAAGCACCTTTTTCAAGTGCCGTTATCTTTATCATAATATAACATTTTCGGATTAAAGCAAGGAAATGTTGCATAGCCATCTGTCAGCTTGAAAAATATTGACAAAATCCAGATAACAGACTACAGAATGAGCGAATGAAAAGTAGGAAATTATCCTTTCCCCGGAGCGCATTTTATGAAAGAGCTATGGTTGATTGCAGCGTTGATATGCTGTTTCGGAATATTCGCTTATTCTATTGTTGAAACACTGCCGGCGGTTTCATCTTTCGGCAATATCGGTTCCCTGCCGCATCATCTCGCAGACCCTTTCGATACCTCTCTTTCCGGGAAATTGAAGGCAATTTCTCAGGATTCTGTGTTGGGGTTTGTTTCCGATGCGCCCGGAGACATCAGCGAATACATTTATTTCCGGTGTTTGTATTCCGCCGTCCCCCATCAAATGGATCCGGATCCTTTCGGCGAACATACTCCGAAAGGTTTAAGCCGCATGGATACGAATACATGGGACAAACAGGCAATGGCAAATATCCGGCAAACGGAACCGGATATTCTGATATTCGGAAGCATACACAAAAATACCGGCGTGAAAATAAACGGATATCGCATGATTGACCATCTGAACATACATGGTACCGAAGTAGGGAATGTAACCATCCGAATTTATCAAAAACAATGGAGCGACGTATGTCGGCACTGACTCTTGCTCTCCCGTTGAGTGTCGGAATTCTTTTCGCATGGTTGACAACCAGACAACATGCGAAGGCTGTTTTTTTCAGGATATTGTTTTCCATCGGTTTAGGTATATTGCTCGGCTTGGTTACAGACGCATTTTTCACGCTTATCGGTATATGGCTGATACCGAAATATCGGATGTTCCCGTTGATAATGGAAGTTTTGACAGGTATTCTCTGTTTGGTACTGATATTTTTTCCCATAAAAAACTCTGACCATTCCTATAATACCGAATCGCTTTCAGACTCACCTAACCCCCCGGCCCCCTTCCCTGAAAGGGAAGGGGGAGACATCATCGGTACTCCCCTCTCCTTTCAGGGGAGGGGCCGGGGGAGGGGTGCTTTGATAGCGAATCGGTATAACAATGCAAAACCTATCCGACTATGGGCGGCTCTGCTGTTCGGCATTTCCATGCTTATCGTTATCGGCAACATTTTGTATGTCATTGTACTGTCTTCCGGAATGCCGCACGGCAATTGGGACGCATGGGCAATGTGGAATACCCGCGCCCGGATATTGGCTTTTTCCGATCATTGGCAGGATGTATTCTCGCCCTATCTGGCACATGCCGATTATCCGATACTACTGCCGCTTTGGATTGCAGGCAAATGGAGAATGATAGGTTCTGCCACCCCGATAATTCCTATCTGCACCCAGATAATAATTTATATAGGTATCCTGTCTCTTGCCATCGGGTTTATCGGACTCAGTGCCGGAGCTGTTTTTGCCGCAGTAGGCGGCGTTGTCGTAGCCATTTTCGCATCATTACCGGAATATATGTCATGGCAATACGCAGATCCGTTGATTGCTTTCACATTTGCCGCTTCGATGGCATGGCTGCTGATGCCGGATCGCGATGATGACTTTGCCGGATATATAGCGGCAGGAATGTGTATCGGCGCACCTATCGCAGTAAAATCTGAAGGGGTAACATTTTTTGTTTTCGCCATAAGTGCTTTGATTTTCAGACTATTGTACCGGTCTGAACAAAAGATATGGACAAGGAGAAACATAGCCGGATTCGTATCAGGAATGGCGGTGCCGATGTTTGTTTTTCTTTTCGGCAAAATATTCGGCGCATCGCATTCCGACATGCTCGGGCATTTCTTTGCACCGGGAAGCAACGTATTGCAAGCTGTTACCGATCTACAGCGGCATATCACGATCATCCGACATATATACCATCTGATGACCCCATGGATACCGCTGATGATGCTCTCGGTCGGATTTGTGGTCTGCTATTCGTTATATGAAAAAAGAAAATTTGAACCGGTCCGTCTGGCATTTTTTCTGATAGTTCTGGCACAGTGCGGAATATATTATCTGGCATATCTTTTCACGCCGCATGATCTCGGATGGCATCTGGCAACATCGGCGGACAGGCTGATTTTACAGATCAGTCCCGTGTTTCTGATACTGTTGTTCTCTTTGTTTCCCTCATACTCTCTCATGCCATGCGATTCATCCGAATATCGTACTCCTTACTTTCCATAACAAGCCGAACAGAAATACAGACGCGCCCCAGAACACGGTGAGCCGTTCCTGATGATACAGATATTCCAGCCAGTTCGGGGTCAGGTTCTTTTCAAAGTCTTTGGGTCCGGTAAATATCTTGACTACCGAACCTTCAAAAAACACTTTGATGCCCTTGTTCCCTTTTGAAATCTCCAGCCGCCTGAATTTTTTAATATTTTTCATAATCAGACTGTCGCCTTCGCGCAGGTCTTCGCTGTATTTGGTTTGAGGTAAAGTGATTTTGCCGGAAATAAGGGCTGGTTCAAATATGCCTGAGCCGGGCGTGATTTCTTCTGAAAAATCAATTTCGCGAATCTGCAAGCTGCGAATCTGCCAATCGCCTTTGGGAATAAATTCAATCCGCACCGGGTCTGCAACAGTTTTTCCGGTTTTAAAGCTGATGGTTTCAGGCACCTCAAAATTAACGGATTTTTCAATGGTTTCATCTCCGGCATCTAAGGAGACTGCTGCCTGTCTGACAAAAAATTCGCCGCTCATTGACGAGCCTTTGACAAATAATTTCAGCATCTCTGCTTGTGATGTAATTTCAATCTCAGAATCTGCGGCAAGCGTCAGCTTGTTGATGATAATGTCTTTGCCTTTCAGTTCTAAAGACATCTGCTCTTTTTCCGGGTCTGCTTTTTTTGACAGATTCAGCCCCGGCGCAGAGATTTCCATCAGATTGTTGATAAATACTTTATCCGAAGCAAAGGAATGACGGGCAAGCCAATCTTTGGAAACCGTCATGGATGCGTTGGCAGTTACAATATCCACAGACACCTGAACCCAGGGACGCCGAATTGTCCACGCAAAGCCGACCAACAGAATACAGACGATGCCGGTCAGAATGATCGGCAATAAGACATGACTTTTTTTCTGCCCCGCCGCCGCTAATTTGGAAGACATTTCCATCCACGCCAATTCAGCTTTTGCGCCTTCAAGGTCATTTGAAAGCAGCTTGCGGGACGCTTCTTCAATCCGCCGGATGCGCTCGGAATTCATCTGTTCTATTGTTTTTTCATCCATATCAGTCCCTCAAAAGCACACGGATGTTGCGCTTGAGCCATAACGCGCTGTTTTTTTCTTT
>DYRC01000106.1:3342-11982 GCA_020718925.1 Desulfonema limicola | reverse complement strand
GCATGGTTTGAAAAGACCATTGCCATCAATCCGAATGCCGCGCTGGCATATTACAATAAGGGCAATGCGCTGCAACATATAGGCAGACTTGACGAATCTATACAGAATTACCAAAAAGCCCTTGAAATCAATCCGCATGATTATAAAGCGCACTACGGCATCGGCAACGCGCTTCAGGATTTGAATAAAATTGAAGAAGCAATTATCAGTTATGAAAAAGCACGGAGTCTGCATCCTGATCTTGCCGAAGCATACAGCAATATCATTCATCTGTCGCAGCAGGTCTGCGCGTGGGAGGCGGTAACCCAGCTTACGCCCCGATTCGATGAATTGGTCAGCAAAGAACTGGCTGAAAAACGCCGTGTGTCTGAAACGCCGCTGGTCAATCTTTCCAAAGAAATGAAGCTTGACAGAAATCTTGCCATTGCCAAATCATGGGCAGAGCATATTGAAAAAACCGTAGTCCGCCTGAAGAAAAACTATTCTTTTGAACACAGAAAACACAAGTCCAAAATTACAATTGGCTATCTTTCCAATGATTTCTGCAATCATCCGGTCGCGCATCTCATGCTGGGCGTGTTTGCGCTGCACAATCGCAATGAATTTGAAATTTTCTGCTATTCTTACGGACCGGACGACAAAAGCTATCACCGGCAGCGAATCATACAGGATTGCGATAAATTCGTTGATATTCGCCAGTTAAGCCATGCAGATGCCGCTGCCCGGATTTATGCGGATGGCGTGGATATTCTCGTTGATCTGATGGGGCATACCAAAAGCAGCCGCGCCGGAATCTGCGCCCTTTGCCCCGCGCCCGTTCAGGTTACATATCTTGGCTATCCCGGCACCACCGGCGCGTCATATTTTGATTATGCGATGGTGGATAATATTGTTGTTCCTGAAGAACATGCCCGATATTACAGCGAAAATTTAGTTTATCTGCCGCATTGTTATCAGGCAAATGATCATCAGCAGATTATTGCGGATAAGACATACACACGCGCTGATTTCGGATTGCGCCCGGATGAGTTTGTCTTCTGCTCGTTTAATCAGAATTTTAAAATTGAGCCGGTGATGTTTGACTCTTGGATGCGGATTTTAGCTCAGGTTCCGAAAAGCGTGTTGTGGCTCTTGCGCCGAAGCAATGCGGCAGAAAAGAATCTGAAAGCAGAAGCACAAAAGCGGGGCATTGATCCGAATCGCCTTGTATTTGCAGATAAAACGAACAAAGCCGAGCATCTGGCGCGGCATCAGTTGGCGGATTTGGTTTTGGATACAAGAATTTATACCGGACATACCACCACCAGCGATGCGCTTTGGGCAGGTATTCCGGTAGTTACCTTACTGGGACAGCATTTTGCTTCACGCGTTTCGGCAAGCATTCTGAACGCCATCGGGCTGCCGGAATTGATTACGCATAGTTTAAGCGAATTTGAAATATTAGCCATAAAATTAGCCCTAAATAACGATTTGCTGAATAAGGTTCGGCAAAAGCTTGTCAGACAACGATTAACAGAACCCTTATTCGATACGCCGCGATTTGTCAGGAATCTGGAATATGCGTATCGGGAAATGCGGCGAAAATTTGTTTCGGCTGAAAAACCCATCCCGATTCGGGTTCTTGAAACATCGGCGCAATCTGTAAAAACCGTGCAGATAAAGCCCCCATCTCCGACTATCAACATTGATGCTGAAATGAAACGCGCATTTGCAGTTCATCAGGCAGGAAAATTTCAAGAGGCTGAAGCGATTTATTCTGTGATTCTTCAGGCAAATCCGGCTCATGCGGACGCGCTGCATCTGGCGGGCGTGGCGGCGTATCAGCAGGACAAGCATGAGCGGGCTGTAACGCTGATTCAGAAGGCGCTTCAATATTCTCCGAACAATCCGTTGTATCTCAGTAACTTAGGCGCGGCACTTCAACTGCTGGAACGGTGGGATGAAGCGATTTCAAGTTACCGCAGGGCTGTTCAATTCAAACCGGATTATGCCGAAGGCTGGCTGAATCTGGGCGGCGTGTTCAAGATTAGGGGTAAATACGAAGAGGCAATTTCAAATTATCAGAAAGCCGTTGAACTTCAGCCGAATTATGCCGAAGCTTTTAACAGCATGGCGCTTTCGTATAAGCATCTGGGAAAGTTTGACGATGCTGTTTCCTGTTTTCAAAAAGCTGCTGCCATCAAGCCGGATTATGTGGAAGCATTCAATAATATGGGCGTTACCTTGCAGGATCAGGGCAAAATCGAAGAAGCGATAACGTATTTTCAAAAAGCCCTTGCGATTAAGCCGGATCATCTGAGTGCACTCAACAATCTGGGCGTGGTCTTGCAGGCTCAGAGCAGACCCGCAGAAGCTATTATCTGCTATCAGAAAGCAGTTGCCATCAAGCCGGACAGCGTTGAACCGTATCTTAACATGGGCAATGCTTACAGAGAACTCAATGATATTGATAATTCCATTGCCAGCTATGAAGCCGCGCTTAAAATTCAGCCGGATTATGACAAAGCTTACGGGAGTTTGTTTCATCAAATCCAACATGCCTGTGAATGGAAAAAAGTTGAAGAGATGACTCCGGGCTTGGACGCTTTTTCTCAAAAGTCCGCGGAGTTGGGAGAAGTGAGCGTGGAAGTGCCGTTTGTAAGCCTTACACGCCATATCGATCCGGCACGCAATTTTATGGTTGCCAAGACATGGATTGACGGAATTGCGAGAAATGTTGCCCATATAAAACCTCACTTCTCACCCCTCACCTATCAGGAGAGGGGACGGGGGAGAGGTAAAATCCGGGTCGCTTATCTGTCTTATGATTTCCGCAATCATCCGGTGGCGCATCTGATGTCCGGGATGTTCGGGCTGCACAGTCGCAATGAATTTGAAATTATCGGCTATGGCTACGGAAAAGCTGATGACAGCGGCTATCGGAAACGGATTGCAGACGGATGCGATCAGTTCATTGATTTAAGCGGACTTAATCATAAAGATGCGGCAGAGCGGGTGTATAACGACCGGATTGATATTCTGGTGGATCTGATGGGGCATACGGAAAACAAATGGCTCGAAATTTTTGCACTGAAGCCCGCGCCGATTCAGGTTACATATCTCGGCTATCCCGGCACCACTGCCGCAGATTTCATAGATTATATCATTACGGATCAGATCGTAACGCCGCCGGATCAGGCGCGGTTTTACAGTGAAAAATTTGTATATCTGCCGGATTGCTATCAGGTTACGGACGGAAGCCTTGAAATTCCTCAACGCCCTTGGAGACGCAAACATTTCAAACTGCCATCAGAAGTGAGAAATGAAGAAATGAGAAATGAGAAATCACTTCTCACTTCTCACTTCTCACTTCCCTTTGTGTTCTGTTCATTCAATCATGTGTATAAAATTGAGCCGGTGATGTTTGACGTATGGATGAGGATGATGCGACAGGTTCCGGGGAGCGTGTTATGGCTTTCCAAGAAAAATTCGCGCGCGGAAATCAATCTGCGTAAAGAAGCTGAACGCAGAGGCGTGGATGCCGGGCGTCTGATTTTTGCGGATCATCTTCTGCACAAAAATGAGCATCTCACCCGCTACAAATTCGCGGATTTGGCATTGGACACCAGAATTTATAACGGGCATACCACGACTGCGGACGCGCTTTGGGCGGGCGTGCCGGTAGTTACGCTGCAAGGCGGGCATTTTGCCTCAAGAGCCGCATCCAGTATCTTAACGGCTGTCGGTCTGCCGGAGCTTATCGCGCACAGCCTTGAAGACTATGAACGAATTGTGTTACGATTAGCCCGTCATCCTGATGAATTGGTAAAACTCAGGCAAAAGCTTGCCAAATTCCGCCTGACTCAGCCCTTGTTTGATACGCCGAGATTTGTAAAGAATCTGGAGTGGGCGTTTAAGGAAATGTGGGGAATTTTTCTGAAAGGAGAAACTCCGCGGCACCTAACCCCCCAGCCCCCTTCCCTGACAGGGAAGGGGGAGCAAGCGGAAATCTCCCCTCTCCGTTCCGGGGAGGGGGCGGGGGAGGGGTACAGTCAGCTTGGCTTAAAACTCAAAGAAGAACATCGCTTGGATGAGGCAATTGCCGCGTTTCAGAAATCGCTTGCAATCAATCCGAATGCCTTTGATGTCTGGGGCAACATGGGCAATGTCTATCAGGCGCAGAGGCGGGCGGATGATGCGATTGCATCTTATCGCAAAACCATAGAATTGAAGCCGGATTGCGTTGAAGCACATAACAATCTCGGCAATACGCTGATGTATCAGATGAGATATGATGAGGCGATTGACTGCTTCAAAAAGGCTCTGCAATTTGCGCCGAATTTGGCAGAAGCTTATAACAATATGGGCAGCGCGTACAAAAGTCAGGACAAAATGGAAGAGGCGCGTCCCTGTTTTCAGAAGGCGATGGAACTCAAGCCGGAGTTGTCTGCGGTATATAGCAATCTTGTTCCGAATATGCAGAGTTTGTGCGATTGGAAAAATCTTGAACAGGTGGGGGCAGCATTGGACAATATTAATCACAACTTGCTGGAAAAAGGATTAAAAGCCGCAGAAACGCCGTTTGACAATATCACCCGCTATTGTGAGCCTGTTCAGAATCTGAGCATCACCGCATCATGGGCAAAAGAGATCGCAAAACCGGCGGCTCATATCCGAACCGGCTTCAGCTTTGAGGCGCGAAGGGCAGGCACACCCCCTGCCCCCTCTCAAGAGGGGAAAATCACGATTGCGTATCTGTCCAATGATTTTTTCAATCACCCGGTGGGGCATCTGACCAGCGGATTGTTTCGTCTTCATCATCGCCGGGAATTTAATGTTTTTGTCTATTCTTACGGTCCTGATGATGGGAGTTATTACCGCAGACGGATAGAGCATGAATGCGATAAGTTTGTTGACATCAGGGGAATGAATTATCGGGAAGCCGCACAGCGCATTTATGACGATGGCGTGGATATTCTCATTGATCTGATGGGGCATACCAAAGATAACCGGCTGGATATTTGTGCATTTCGCCCTGCGCCGGTGCAACTGACATGGCTGGGTTATCCGGGAACCAGCGGCGCGGATTTTTTTGATTATCTCATTGCTGACAAGACCATTGTGCCGCCGGAACATGCCCGATATTTCAGCGAAAAACTGATTCTGATGCCGCATACTTATCTGATTTATGATCATAGCCAGAGCATTGCGGACAAAGATTGGAAACGCGCGGATTTCGGGCTGCCGGAGCATGGATTTGTGTTGTGTTCATTCAGCCAGAGCTATAAAATTGAGCCGGTGATGTTTGACGCGTGGATGCGGATTATGCGCGAGATTCCTGAAAGCGTGTTGTGGCTATCCATCCGCTATGAAACGGCAAAGGCAAATCTGAGGCGCGAAGCTGAAAAACGCGGAATCAATGCCAATCGCCTGATATTTACCGAAAGACTGCATTTGAAAGAGGAGTATTTAGCGCGGCTGAAATTTGCAGATTTAGCATTGGATACAAGGCTTTATAACGGACATGCCACGACTGCGGATGCGCTTTGGGCGGGTGTGCCGGTGCTGACGCTTGAAGGCGGTCATTTTGCTTCCCGCGTGGCTGCCGGTTTGCTGAAAGCCGTAGGGCTGCCCGAATTGGTTACGCACAGCCTTCAGGCATATCAGAATCTTGCCCTGCATCTGCATCGCAATCCGGCAGAGCTTCGGCGCATCCGGCAAAAACTTGCCAAAAACCGCCTGACATTTCCCTTATTTGATACGCCGCAATTTGTCCGAAATCTGGAAAGCGCGTTTAAGCAGATTTGGCAGATATTTCTGTCCAAAGAAAATCCGCGCAACATTGAAGTGGAGGACGCCCTACCTGCCCCCTCTCAGGAAAACGCTCCTCCGCCGGTACTTCGCCCGGATATATCTGCCGAATTGGAAAAAGCGTTGAATTTTCATAAGATGGGACAAATTGAACCGGCAAAGCAAGGCTATCATAAGATTTTGGAAATATTCCCGAATCATCCTGATGCACTGCATCTGCTCGGCGTGGCACATCATCAGCAGGGAGATTCCGAAAAAGCGGTTGGGTTGATTCAAAAAGCCATTGATATTGTTCCGAATAACCCGTTATATTTCGGAAATATCGGCGCGGCGTTTCAACATCTCAATAACTTTGATCAGGCGATGTCGTGTTATCAGAAAGCCTTAGACATTGCGCCGAATCATAGTGAAGCTATGCTGAATATGGGGCTGCTGCTGAAATTACAGGGGCGTGTTCAGGAAGCATTATTACATTATCAGAAAGTTCTGGCGCAAAAGCCTGATTTTATTGACGCGCATCTCAATATCGGCGTTTTGTATAAAGAATTGGGCAACACAGAGCAGGCGATGTCTCATTTTCAAAAGGTAGTTCAGATAAATCCCAATAAAGCAGAAGCTTATTATAATCTTGGCTATGCAACCGAAAATCCTGAACAGGCGATTGAGTATTATCGGAAAGCAATTTCTTTAAAGCCTGATTATTCCAGAGCCTATAACAATCTGCTTTCATGGCTGCAACGCAGTTGCGATTGGCGGCAGATTCAGGCTGTGGCTGCAAAAACAGTTGAATTTAACCGCAATGCGTTGGAAAATAACAAAAGACCGGCGGAACATCCGTTAGATAATTTAAGACGCAGCAATCATCCTGAATATCATCTTGCGGTTGCCCGGTTATGGAGCAGTGAACTTGAGGCGCGGCTGAGACACCTAACCCCCCGGCCCCCTTCCCTGAAAGGGCAGGGGGAGTCTGGGAGTATGCAGGGTCTCCCCTCTCCGCTTCGGAGAGGGGCCGGGGGAGAGGTCACTATCGGCTATCTTTCCACAGATTTCCGCAATCATCCGGTGGGGCATCTGATTAGCCCCCTGTTTGCCTTACATGATCGGAAGCGATTTAAGGTTATCTGCTATTCGCGGGGGCAGGACGATGGCAGCGAATATCGGCAGCGCATTCAAAAGACCTGCGATCAGTTCACGGATCTGAGCAGCATGAGTTATGCTGAGGCAGCCCGGCGGATTTATGAAGATGGCGTGGATATTCTGGTCAATCTCACCGGATACACGGAAGATGAATTTCCGATGGCGGTCTGTGCGCTCAAACCCGCGCCGATTCAAATCAATTGGCTGGGATTTCCCGGAACCACCGGCGCGGGATTTATAGATTATATTGTGGCAGATAAGATTGTTCTGCCCGAAGATCATGCAAAATACTTTAGCGAAAAAATTATCCGTATGCCGCATACTTATCTGATTGCGGATCAGCAACATATCAGCAACAGGGCAGTAAATCGCCAAAGTATCGGCGTAGGTCTTCCTGACAATGCGTTTGTGTTCTGCTCCTTCAATCAGCCGCATAAAATTGAGCCGAAAATTTTCGAGCTTTGGGCAAGGCTGTTGGCAAATGTGCCGGGGAGTGTATTGTGGCTTTCATGGAAAAGCGCGTTTGCCGAAAACAATCTCAGGCGTGAAATTCAAGTTCGCGGAATATCACCTGATCGGCTGATTTTCGGAAAGCTGACGTATCTGAAAGAAGATCATCTGTCCCGGCTCAATTTTGCCGATTTGGCTTTGGATACGATAACGTATAACGGGCATGTAACCACAATTGACGCGCTGTGGGCGGGTGTGCCGGTGATTGCGCTTTTGGGATCGCATTTTGCTTCGCGGGTAGCGGCAAGCCTGCTTACGGCTATCGGGCTGCCGGAATTGATAACGCACAGCCTTGAGGAATATGAAGCACTTGCCCTGAATTTGGCAAAAAATCCTAATGAATTAAATCGCATACGGCAAAAACTTGCCAAACATCGCTTAACCATGCCCTTGTTTGATACGCCAAAATTTGTCGCGGCATTGGAAGATGCTTATACCTCAATACTCAGTCCTGAAAAAATCTCTGTTGACATTAACGCCGAACTGAACAAAGGCTTGCAGCTTCAGCAATCAGGTCAGTTGCGCCAAGCCGCAGAGATTTACAACCGCGTTCTTGCGCTTCAGCCTAATCACCCTGATGCGCTGCATCTGCTTGGAATTATTGCACACTATTTCGGAAATAATGAAGAATCTGCAAATCTGATCCGAAAAGCCATTGAACAATATCCGCATGATCCGATTTATCACAGCAATCTGGGCAATGCGCTCCGTCAGCTTGGCAAGCCGGAGGAATCTCTGTCTGCGTATCAGAAAGCGGTTCAACTCAATCCGAATGTCCCGGAAGTGTATGTGAATATGGGCTTGATTTATCACGGCACGGGGCAATCCGATCAGGCAGTTTCCTGTTATATCAAAGCCATAGAAATCAGACCGGAGCTGATTGAGGCGTACAATTATCTGCTGACTGAGCTTAAACGAATGTTTTTATGGGAAAAGATTCCGGTTTATGGGGAAAAGCTTGATCAACTGACACGGGAGGCATTGAGCAGAGGGAGCAAAACGCCTGAGACGGCATTTGATAATTTAAGACATCAGAATCCCGCGCTGAATCTGGCAGTGGCGCGGTCGTGGTGCTGCGAAATCAGCCGGATGATGGCAGCCGACCTAACCCCCCAGCCCCCTTCCCTGAAAGGGCAGGGGGGGCATAATCTCCCCTCTCCGTTTCGGAGAGGGGTCGGGGGAGAGGTTCGGGGCGGGGTTAGA